>DATFYV010000402.1:0-2779 GCA_035314845.1 Candidatus Acidiferrum sp. | reverse complement strand
ACTGACCATCCGCCCCGCCGCGGTTCTGGCGCCCATGGCTGGCGTGACCGACACGCTTTTCCGCCGCGTCATTCGCGGACTGGGCGGCTGCGGCCTGCTGATGACCGAATTTACCAGCTCCGAGGGCATTACCCGCAGCGCCGCCAAAACCCTGCGTTATCTATATTTTCAGGAAGACGAACACCCCATCACCGCGCAACTCTTTGGTGCCAACGCGAAAGTCATGGCCGACGCCGCCAAAATGGTCGAAGACCTGGGCTACGACGCCGTGGACATCAACCTCGGCTGCCCCGCCAAAAAAGTGGTGAAATGCGGCGGCTCCGGCCTGTTGCGCGATCTACCCGGCCTGGAAGAAATTTTCCGCGCCGTGCGCGCCGCCGTGCGCATTCCGCTGACCATCAAACTCCGCGCTGGCTGGGACGAAACCTCCATCGTGGCCGTCGAGGTCGCGCAGCTCGCCGAATCGGCCGGCGTCGAAGCCGTCGCCGTGCACCCGCGCACCCGCGCACAGGGCTACACCGGTCGCGCCGACTGGAACCTGATCGCCGCAGTAAAGCAAGCCGTGAAGATTCCCGTCATCGGCAACGGCGACGTGCAAACACCCATGGATGCCGAGCGTATCGTAAGAGAAACGGGGTGCGACGCGGTGATGATCGGCCGCGCCGCTGCCACTAACCCTTGGATTTTCAGCCAGATGCAGCAATATAGCGCTATCGGTCGCTACGATTTGCCCAGCGACGAGGACCGCCATAGATTACTTTCCGGCTACTACCAACAAATTATCGCTGCCAATCTGCCCGATGGTGTCGGCAAAATGAAGCAGTTCGCTTGCTGGTTCACACATGGCGTGGGGAACGGCACCGAACTTCGCAGAATCGTACACGCGGCGCGAACGCCCAGCGAAGTGCTCGACTCCGTCGAGCACTTCTTCGCGCACCGAGCCGCCACCGCCGATCATCCAATGATTGGCAGGGAAGTGCGCTGTTCTGCGGCTGCAACTGTCACCGATCGCCCAGTGGTCGACGGTGCGGCGGACCGCGAAGCGGTCGATTGCACGGCGAACCGCGTAGCGGTTCAAGGAAACGAGGCCACCCCTCATGGCTCAGCTCAGCTCGCCCGCGAAGCAGAGGTCGGAACGTAGAATCGCAGTGCGCTTGCCGCTGAAAGTGCGCGGACGCGACCGTCGCGGTTTCAACTTTGAAGAAGACACCGCCAGCGAAAATCTGTGCCGCAGCGGAGCCGCCTTCGTCACGCGCTTCGATGTAGCCATCGGCTCGGATCTCGAAATTTTAATTCCGCATCACTACGCTTCGCGCCGCAACGACGCGGACTTCGCCACGCACGGCCGCGTGGTGCACGTTGCCGCAGCCTCCGGCCCCGGCGAACACGTCATCGGCGTGCACTTCACCGGCCCACGCTTCCAGCGCATGTTCCGCTCAGAATCCGCGGCATAACAGTTTTTTTGTTTCGGTTTTGAAGTCCGGGCGTTTTTTTTCCGCGGTGCTAATTTTTGGGCGCGGTTTCGTCGAGAGAGTCGAGGAGCTGGCTGTAGGCGGCGCGGCGAGTCAGGCCGCGTTCTTTGGCGGCGACTTTCAGGGCTTCTTTGCGGTCGAGTTTGGCTTGATGCATTAATTCTTCGACGCGCGCGGCGATGGATTGCGAGGTTCCCGCTTGCGAGCCGGCGAGCGCGCGTTCTTCTGGTGCGATCAGCAGGGTGATTTCTCCGCGCGCGGGACGCTCAGCCAGTGAGGCTGCGATATCCGACAATTTGCCGCGGCGAAATTCTTCGTGCAGCTTGGTTACTTCGCGGGCCAGGCAGGCGTGGCGATCGCCCAATATTTCTTGCGCATCCGCTACGGTTTCCGCTATGCGATGCGGGGCTTCGTAGAAAATTATGGTGCGGTCTTCGATGCGCAGATGTTCCAGCGCTCGCCTGCGTTCGCCGCTGCGATTGGGCAAAAATCCTACGAACAGGAATTCGTCGTTGGGCAGGCCGCTGGCGGAGAGCGCCGTAAGCAATGCTGACGGCCCCGGAATCGGAATTACCGGAATGCGATGGCGCACGCACAGCGTTACGAGGCGATAGCCTGGATCGCTTACTAGCGGGGTGCCTGCGTCGCTGACTAGCGCGATTTTGGCGCCCCGTTCCATGGCCAAAACCAGTTCTGGGGCGCGGGTGATTTCGTTGTGTTCGTGGTAGCTGACCATGGATTTGTGAATGTCGTAGTGGGTCAACAATTTTTGCGTGTGGCGGGTGTCCTCGCAGGCGATTTGGTCGACTTCTTTCAGGATGCGCAGGGCGCGCAGGGTGATGTCTTCGAGATTGCCGATGGGCGTGCCGACGAGATAAAGGCGGCCTTGCGCGGGGTCGGCGGGGAGGATAGGTGAGTCGTCGGTTTCGAGTGCGGCGTCGTTTTGGGGATTTTGTGGCATGGCGGTTGCGGGCGTAAACGCTTAGACGATTATCGCAGAGAATGGCTGACACGCGGAGTGCGCGGAGACTTCTGCGATGGGATTGGAGCGTGGCATGTCGCTAACGTTGGCCGAACTAAAGTTCGGCGCCTACAAAGGCCGCGCGCTTGGCGCGTTCTAGAGATGAGTTTAGCACTGCGTGGTATACTTTTGGGTTTAGGCTGGATTGCGGAGGATGGGCTGTGCCACTGTACGAGTATGAATGTCAGAAATGTGGGCGTCACACGGACAAAATTGAGCCGGTGAATGGGCCGCATCTGAAGAAGTGTCCGCACTGCGGGGGAAAAGTGGAGTCGGTGATTACCGC
>DATFYV010000401.1:0-10638 GCA_035314845.1 Candidatus Acidiferrum sp. | reverse complement strand
GCATGCAAATGTGAGGGTGCGCCTAAATTGCCTATTGCGATGGCTTCGGAGGCGCCGGGAAGGGCGCCGTCGGCGCGGCAGCGTCGGCAAAGAAAGGCGAAGGCCCGTTGAGGATATTGATTGCGATTGGCGTCTCGCGACAGAAGGAGGCTGGAGCGGCGGGCGTGGTTTTCAATCACGCGGCGGAATTGGAAAAGCGCGGGCACAGCGTGGAATGCTGGTTTTTGGAAGATGCGCTGGAGCGTCCGGTTACGGCGAAGCGATTTGAGACGGTGCTGTTCGCGAGGGCCGTTGCGAAACGGATACGACGGGAGCCGGGAAGATATGATGTGGTGAACCTGCATGCGCCGTGGGGCTGCGTATATGGAGTGTGGCTGCGGATGTTTGGGAAAGCCGACACGCCACCTTATGTGCTGACGATGCAGGGGAGTGAAGAGCGCTACGTGCAGGCCATGCGACTGGAAGATCGCAAAGGGCGAGCGTGGAATTTCGGTTGGAAGAATCGCGTGTGGCATCGCATCTATCACCAGACCATGTATGACTGGGCGATCAAAACCGCGGATTACGGAGCGGTGGCCAATCGCGAAGCGTGGATTTGCGCGGAGTTGAAATACGGGCGCGAGCCAGGACGGTTCTGGTTTGTGCCCAACGGGGTGGAGGAGCGATTTTTGCTCCAGCGCGACTTTCCGGAGAAGACGGCGTGCGATTTGCTGTATGTGGGCACGTGGCTGGATCGCAAAGGCGTGTATTATCTTGCGTGCGCGTTTCACTCTGTGGCGAAGAAAAATTCCGGCGTACGCTTGACGGTGGCTGGTTCCTCGGCGTCGGCGGAAACAGTGCGAGGGATGTTCGCAGCGGAAGTGCGCGAACGCGTGCGGGTGATTCCTTTTATAAAACGGGAAGATATTCCGGCGGTGTACGCGGGGCACGACATTTTTGTGTTTCCCTCTTTGGTGGAGGGAATGCCGCTGACGCTGCTGGAAGCGATGGCTACGGGAATGCCGGTGATCACCACAAACACCAGCGGCATGGCGGACGTGGTGGAGAATGAAGTGAACGGGTTGCTGGTGCCAGCGGCGAATGCGGAGAAGCTGGCGGCGGGGATCGAGCGCTTGTGCGCATCGAGCGAATTGCGCAAGCGGCTGGGCCTGGCGGGGCAGGAGACTATGCGGCGATACACCTGGGAGCAAGTGACCGCGCAGCTCGAGCAGGTATTTGCGCTGGCAGTGCAAAACGCCGCGAGTTAGATGGAATGCCTTCGGCGCTGATCCACCATGATGATTTGGAGCGGGACGTGAGGTACGCGGTAGTTAGTTTGCCTGGCGAAACCAGTGCGGGTGCGGCACAGGCGGCGAAGGAGAGTTCGTTGCTGCGGCACTCGGCTTGCGCGTTTATGGGTTTGCGTCCGCCGCAGGCTCAGCACACCGCCGCCGAGCACGCGGCGTTTCGCAAGTGGGCGGAGGGTTGCAAATATGTGGTGGAGATCGGAGTCGCGGAAGGGGTATCAGCGCTGGCGCTTCGCGAAGGTTTGGCGGAAGACGGCACGCTGTACCTGATCGATCCGTTCCATCTGAGCCGGATTCCGGCGCTGAATTTCATCAAACGGGTGGCGCGGCGAACCGTAAGCGGCGGCGCGCACGGCAAGGTTGTGTGGATTGAGAAATACAGTCAGGATGCGGCGCGGGAATTTACGGGCACGATCGATTTGCTGTTGATCGACGGAGATCACGCCGAGGCCGCCGTGGAGCAGGATTGGCGGGACTGGAGCCGCTTCGTGAGAGCCGGAGGTGTAGCGATTTTTCACGATGCGCGGCTATTTAAAGGTGGCTGGACGACGCCGGATTACGGGCCGGTGAAATTTGTCGACCGTGTTTTTCGCAGTGGCGGAGCGCCGGAATGGGCGATTGTGGAGGAGGTCCATTCGCTGGTGGTTGTGCGGAAGAATCTGTAAGAGAGATTCGAACTACAAAGGCGATTCAGAGATTGCATGCTTACTTTGGGAATTAATTATTCGCAGATGCATGATTCTTCGGCGTGCATCGTGCGCGATGGGGAGTTGCTGTTTGCGGTGGCCGAGGAACGCCTCAGCCGCGTGAAGCACGATGCCGAGTTTCCGCAGTTGGCGATTCAGGCGTGTTTGGATTTCGCGCACGTCACGGCTGAGCAACTCGATGAGGTGTGCTTTGGGTGGCAGCGGCCTGGCGCGGCGTATCGGCATGATTTGCGATGTTTTGCCGAAGGGAGACTTCCGCTGAGTTACAACAGCGGGCTGAGCTCGACGCTGCATTTCATGAGCATGTGGCATCAGGGCGGAGGCGCCAAGCGCTTTGCGCAGCAGTTCGGAACCGTGAAGGCGCGCATGCGGTTTGTGGATCATCATTTGGCGCATGCGTTGAGTGCGTACGCGTATTCGGGATTTGACGAGGCCGCAGTGGTGGTGATGGATGGGCGCGGGGCGTTCGAAGCGACGTCTATCTGGCGCGGGCGCGATGGCAAGCTGGAGCACGTGGTGACCATTCCGTTTCCGGATTCGGTGGGATATTTTTACAGCGAGTTTACGGAGTTTTTGGGTTTTCACCGCAACAGCGATGAGTGGAAGGTGATGGGGCTGGCGCCGTACGGACAGCCCGGCATCGATTTGCGGCCGTTCATGGATGTGGCTGGCAATTCGAATGGTGTGCCGTATCGCGTGCACACCAAGCGTCTGATAGCGCGTGGTGCTTCGCCGTTTGCCGAGATGAGCAGGCTGCTGGGCGCGCCGCGTGTGGCAGAGAGCGACATCGACGAGCGACACAAAAATATTGCGTTCGCGGTGCAAGAAGCCTGCGAAGCGGCAATGATGAGCGTGGTGCAATTGGCGCTGTCCAAGACCGGGTCGCGGAATCTTTGTTTGGCGGGAGGCGTGGCGCTCAATTCGAAAGCCAATGGGAAGATCGCGGCTTCTGGCTGGATTGATAAAATATTCGTGCAACCCGCGGCTTCCGACGATGGCGTGGCGCTGGGTGCGGCGCTGGCACCGTATACGGATGGTGGAGGGAAATTACCGAATAGGGCGATGCGGCACGCGTATCTTGGGCCGGTGTTCGACGATGCGGCGATCGAAACGGCGCTGCGGACTTATAAGCTGCGTTACACACGAGTCAACGATGCTGCCGAGCCGGCGGCGGAGCTGCTCTCGCAGGGAAAAATTCTCGGCTGGTTTCAAGGGCGCATGGAGTTTGGGCCGCGCGCGTTGGGCGCCCGCTCCATTCTGGCGGATCCGCGGGATCCGGAAATGAATGCCAAGGTGAACAACGCGGTGAAGTTTCGCGAATGGTGGCGGCCGTTTGCGCCGTCGTTCAAAAAGGAGATTGCCGGCGAGTATCTGGAAAGCGCCACGGATTCGCCATTTATGATTTTGACCGCGCAGGTGCGCCCGGAGAAGCGCAGTGTGATTCCTTCGGTGACGCATGTGGACGGGAGCGCGCGGCCACAGACGGTGGAGAAAGAGGTCAATCCGCTGTACTGGCGGCTGATTGATGGATTCGGGCGGCGCACCGGCGTTCCGGTGATTATGAACACCTCGTTCAATCTGCGTGGCGAAGCCATCGTGAATACGCCCACGGATGCGATTCGAACATTTTTTAGTTCGGGCATGGACGCGCTGGTGATCGGCAGTTTTGTGGTGGAGAAATAGTGTGAGCGCGCCGCAGGATGCGCGTTCAAACAGTATGGCGCAACTGTTCTTGCGCTTTGCCCAGCCCCTGTCCAGGCTGCGCCGTCTGCCGCTAGTGGGTCCGCTAGTGGGCTGGGCCAGCGGAAAACTTGTGCCACGTGGAACATTGGCGTGGGCGCAGGTGCAGAGCGGCCCAGCAACGGGTTTGTGGTTGCACCTGAATCCGCGGACAGGCAGTTTGTACTTCGCGGGGGGCGGCGAGCCGGCGGTGCAGGCGGCGCTGCAGGAGCAGTTGCGGCCGGGAATGGTTGTTTATGACATCGGCGCGAACATTGGTTTTTTTTCGCTGCTTGCGGGCCGGCTGGTGGGTGCTAATGGCCGCGTGTTTGCGTTCGAAGCGGATCCCGAAGTTGCGGCGCGCCTATGCGAGCATATTTCCAGGAACGAATTGCCGTGGATCACCGCGGAACAGAAGGCGGTGTGGCGTGAAGCTACGACGGTTTCGTTTGCGCGAACCGATCCCGCGACCTCGCCGGATCGCGGTCTCGGTCACGTCGTCCCGACGCCGGGAAGCGACACCATTCGAGTCGAGGCCGTGTCTCTGGATGGGTTCACGCGGTATGAGCCCTCCCCGGATTTTGTGAAGTGCGACGTCGAAGGCGCGGAGGTTGAAGTGTTTCGCGGCGCGCAACGATTGCTGGCGGAAAAACGGCCGGGCATCTTGTGCGAAGTGCACAGTGAAGAAAACCGGCGCATTTTGCTGGAAGAATTCGCACGCCACCGTTACACGTGTACCGCGCTCGACGAACATCACGTGTTGGCGCTGCCGCGATGACGCAGAAGTGTGTAGCGCTGCTGGGCCGCCGCGATAAACCCACCGACGCCATCGAAGAGTATTGTCAGTATCTGGGACAGGCGCTTGCCCCGCACGGATTCGCGGTGCAAATCGCGCGCGTGCCCTGGGACGAGCTTGGATGGCGCAAAGCTCTGAGCAATCTGAAAGACGAGGCGCGCAACTGGCGCGGCCAATGGGTACTGCTGCAGTACACGGCGCTATCCTGGTCGGAGCACGGATTCCCTTCGCGCGTTCTTCGCGTAATGCGTGCGTTGCGCGGCGCGCGTGTTGCCGTCGTTTATCACGACGTGGAACCGTTCGGGGGACAGCGCCTGATTGATCGTCTTCGTAGAAACTCGCAAGTACGTACGATGCGCGCCGTACAACAACGAAGTCTAGCGATTTTTACCGTGCCCACCGACGCAATTTCCTGGCACCCATTTCACAAATACCGGCATGCGTTCATTCCGGTGGGCGCGAATTTTCCGGAACCCATTCCACCAACGGTGCAGGCGACGGCATTCGCAGCAAGAACCCCGGCCGTTGCGGTGTACGGAATAACGGGAGGCGCGGGCGGCGAAAGAGAAATCCGGGAGATCGCGGAGGCGATACGAAACGCGGCGCGAGCGCTCGGCGCACTTTGTCTGGTGGTGCTGGGACGCAACTCAGAGGCGGCGGAGAACGATCTCCGCGAAGCTTTGCGAGACGCGCCCGTGGAAGTGCGCGTTCTGGGAGTGCTGCCGCCCGAGCGGGTTGCCAAGACGCTGGCGCAGTCAGATGTGCTGTTATTTGTTCGCGGGGAGATTTCCACGCGCCGCGGCAGCGCCATCGCCGGAATTGCCTGCAGCTTGCCGATAGTAGCATTCGCTGGAGCGGAAACTGCGCCGCCCATTACGGAAGCGGGTTTAGCGCTCTATTCGCGTGAGATGCCGGGGGATCTTTCCCGCGTGCTGATCAAAGTCTTGGGCGACCCTGGATATCGCGAATCACTGGCCGGTCGTAGCCGCCAAGCGCAGAGACAGTATTTTTCCTGGGATGCCATTGCGGCGCAATACGCTGATCTGCTGCGCGCAGAGCCATGACTGACGGCTTGCCGGAAACACATGATCAACGGCACAAAGCTTCCATCAACTCCTCTTTTTTCCGCTCCGCGTAGTTGCTGAGAGGATCCAACGACGCCACGTATCCGCCGATAGCCGCTGCGGCCAGAAGGACAAACGCCTCCGTGGGCAACCAGGGGTTACCTGTCCAGCGACCGGCGAAAAACAGCAGCGCGCTGATTCCGCCCAGGATGATCTGCGCGCCGAAGGCCACCAGCACCGCCATGCCCGATTGCCGCTGGCCGCGCATCTGACCGAAGTTGAGCTTGCGTGGAAAGCTGAGCGACGACCAATTCGCAATTGCAAACTGCCCGACCGCAGTGAACACAATGGCTACTAGCGTAGCCACCACGATGGGCGCATCTGGAAGTCCCACTCGTAAGGAAAATACGAACATCGAGAGGGCAATCTCCACCGCCAGCACCGCGGCCATCATCAGGTTTTTGCCGAGGAAGACTTCGCGAAAACGCACCGGCGCCATGAAGTAGGTCTGAACGCCGCGCCCCTCATATGCGAAACAGTTGTACGCCGGAGACATGAGCACCAGGATGAGGTAACCCATCATGCCCGGGAAAAACGCGCTGCGGGAAGCGCCGATCACGGAAACGCCGTGGTGTCGGCTGCTGGTTTGCATGGTAAACATCAGAATCATAAACGGCGGAAGAATCAACAAGATGAACGAAAAGCCGTTGCGCAGTAGGTAGTGAAACTCCTTGCGCACGACCTCGGCCACGGCTGGCGAGAGGAAGCGCAATCCATCCGGGGTGACCCCGGTTATCGGCTGGCGAACCGCGGCGCGAGGAGTGGCGGCAAGAGTTTCGCTCAGTTCCTCGCCGCGATACTGGGCCGCGAAGCGCAGCCAAAGCATGGCGCTGAAAATCACCACGTACATGAACAATCCCGCGATAGCAGCGAATGCATCCACAGGCGAGTTTTTCGCGAAATCGGCAATTGCGGCGCCCGCGAGCGAGCCGGGTAACGGCGCTAGGTATGGCGCCCAACGGCTGAAAAGCGGTATGGCCGTGTTTCCGTAGCGCTGCAACAGCGGATTCAGCAGCTGCAAGGAAAGCATGGCCAAAACGAACAGAGCGAAGAATATCTCGCGTGTTCGCCGCCGTGCTAGCACTCGTTCCAGCCACGATCCGATCAGCCGTTCCAAGGTGACGTTGAGCAGTACAAAAATTCCGCACACTAGCAGCATGGCTGGCAACAGTCCGGGCTGCGCCACAGCTACTCCAATGGTCATGGCCGCCAGCCAGCACACCGCCGCGAGGGAAGAAAAATCGGCCAGGCCGTACGCCAGGCCGATCAAATAAAACGCCCGCCGGCCCAGGGGAAAGCGCAGCAGCGTTCGAAATTCGAAATTGGCGCCGAAACCCGCAACGAAAAACGGAAACACCTGCCACCACACAAAGATTCCCCAGAACAGCAGGGCCATCCAACTCGCACGGCCCCTAGAGATAAACGCCTGGCTCCCCGCGAAAAACGCGAAACTCAATCCGAACACCAGCGCCGCGCCAAGGATCCCCGCGAACGCCATTCCAATCATGTCCATGACGTTATTTCGCTGGCGCATTTTATTGCGCAGCAGACGCCAGCGGAGTCCGGCAACCAGGCGGATCTGGTTCGCCAGGCTGACGGATTGCGGCCCATGCTCCAAAATTACGTCAGCCATGAGAGCTCCTCGAGTTGCGGGCGTTCTCCACCGTCGTGCTCCACAATGGAAAGAAAAATCTCCTCCAGGGTCTTGTGCGTGCCTTCTTCACCCGGAATCCCCGCGCGCAGTTCCTCCAGCGAGCCTTGCGCCACCAGGCGTCCTTTATTAATGATGGCCACGTGGCTGCACAAGCGCTCCACAATTTCGAGCACGTGGGAGGTAAGGAAGATCGTCACGCCGCGCTCGGTCATCCGCCCCAGTAGCGATTTCAACGCTCCCGCGGCCAAGGCGTCAACGCCCTCAAACGGTTCGTCCAAAAATAAAATGCGCGGCCCATGAATCACCGCCGCGGCCAGCGCCAGTTTTTTTTGCATGCCGTGCGAATAATCAGCGATCATGGTCTTCGGACGTTCCGCGAGCTGCATAAATTCCAGCAACTCTTCGGAGCGCCGCCTGGTCGTCGGCAAATCCAAGCCGTACATGCGCCCCACGAACTGCAAATACTCCGCGCCAGTCAAGCGCTCAAACAGACCCATACCCTCCGGCACAACGCCGATCTGCCGTTTTACTTCGACGGGATGCGCGGCGAAATCGACGCCGAGCAGCGTCACGCGCCCATCGGTGGGCGCCAACAATCCAGTCAGCATTTTGATGGTGGTGGATTTTCCCGCACCGTTCGGGCCCAGGAAGCCAAAAAATTGGCCCGCGGCAACCCGCAGGTCCACGCCGTCAACCGCGGTCAGGGCCCCGAAGCGCCGCGTAAGTGTTTCAGTAACGATGGCGGCATCCGTCATGGGTTTCTCCCGGGGCGCAATTGGAAAGCTGACTCTAACATGACCGCGCGAGCTTTCTGTAGCGGAAGCGCCCAGGAGCTATTTCCGAAGGGATGCACTCAGGAAGTTTTTTGCGAGGAGACCGGTCCTGCTGCGGCGCTCAACTCCCGCGCCGGGAGCGCGGCAAGCACTGCCGGGAGTTCCACGCGGAACACTGCGCCGCCTTCCGCCCGGTTGTAACAGAATATTTTGCCCGCGTGCTCTTGCACGATGCCAAAGCAGATACTCAACCCGAGACCTGTACCTTTGCCGACGGGCTTGGTGGTGTAAAAGGGATCGAACACGCGATGCGGCTCTTTCAGGCCCGGCCCGGTATCCGAAAATAAAACGACCACATTGCCGCGATCGCGCGTGGTTTTTACGGTCAAAACCCCGCCGTTTCCCGTGGCTTCCATCGCATCGATGGCGTTGTTGACGATGTTAAAGAACACTTGCATCAGCTGATTGCCATCGCCGCGTACTCCAGGCAGCACCGATTCCAATTGCAGCTCGATCCGCGATTTGCCGGACCTCAAATCCAGCCCGCGCAACTGCACCGCATTGGTCGCCACAGTATTGATGTCCAGCAGCGTCCGTTCCGTTGGCACTTGCCGCGCGAAACTCAATAAATTCCCGACCAGGGTTTTCGTCCTGCGCGCCTGTTCGCGAATTTTCGACGCTGTACCGCGCGCTTTCTCAGACAGTGTGGGGTCATCCGCCAGCAGGTCGGAGAATCCCAGAATGGCTGTCAGCGGATTATTGATTTCGTGCGCCGCGCCGGCCGCCAGTTGCCCCAGCGACACCAGTTTTTCCGATTGCACAATTTGCGCCTGGAGGCGCTGCAGGTTTTCGATGGAACGTTCCGATTGCGCCAGTAGCCGAATGCGGTCAGCATCTGCGAAGTGCGTACGCAGAAAAATAAACAGCGCCAGCGGCACCGCCGCCACCAGCGTGGTCATCAGGCGAAAGTCCCGCACTTCACTGCTGTCGTGGGCAAAACGCAACGTATAGATGGCAAAAAGCGGCAAGGAAATAACCGCGGCCATGGCCGTCCGCGCGGCCCAGGGGCTTTCGCTTGGTTTGGCCTCGGCATCCGTACGATAACCTTCGTTGGGCGCATCCAGTCCATCGCGCTGCCGATAAGCCACCCACCCTGTTAGGCCAAACCAGAAGAATGAAGTGATCAGCGGTAGGTCGAACAGACTGCCAGTAAAGTAATCGCCGAAATCGCTGGCCACATCGATGGCCAATGCCGAGAGCGCGTACAGTGCCGTGGCGATGAACAAGTTGGTGTACACCATGCGCCACGCGCCGCTGGACCTCAGCCATAGCACCCCCAGGCTCACGACAATCACCAAATTCTGAATACCCTCGACCACGTTGAAGGCAAAGTTATATTGCGCCGTGGAAGGCGACGCATAAATCCAGGGCATCACGGTGAATACGTATAAGTACGTCCACCACGTCAGCAGCACCGCAAAGTCCAGATACCCGAACCCCATGCGCAATTCGCTGCGCCTCAGGTGCGGGCGCAGCGCCAGCGCCGCCATCACCGGGATGCCGCGCAGGAAGAACAAAATGTCGCCGGGATAAGGATCTGGCAGCGCTTTGTGCAGGTACACTTCGTAGTACGTCCACTCAAACTGCCCGATCATCCACAACGTGCAGCCCATGGCCAGCAGCATCCAGAACACGTTGCGCCGCCAATGCGGCGTCCCGGCATTCAGGAGCAGGCCGGCATTGGCCAGCAAGGGCACCAGACACTGCACAATGTTGCCGAAGTTCGACAGCATCTGCCGGTTGTGGGCGTGGGTGAGGGAAATAACGGTATATACAGCCAGGAACACCGCCCAAGCGGACATCAGCTGCACGATTTTGCGCGTCGTCAAGCCCATGGCGATGATTTAACTCAGTGTAGCCGCCCGCGAGGACGCCTCGGACCTACTCTACTCTTCGGATGGCCTAATGATTAACCTGAGGGGCGTCCGGCGACGTGGCGTTGGCACCTGAACCGGGCATTTTTCGGAGTGTTTATCTTTCTTGCGAAGCGGCGTTCTGCGGTGGGGCAAATTCCGGGGCGACGGCGACAGTCGCCTCGTCTGGGGAACGGCGCACGGTGAGCAGTTGGTGGGTGAGAATCGCCGCAGGGATCAGATACAGGATGGTAATGCAACTCCACATCAGCGCCGCGGCGCACTCCTGGTCGGCCAGGACCGAGATAGCGAAGGGTCGCGGCGCCGAGAGATAAATTGGGTAGGCGATGCGGTCGGAGAAGACCAGAAATCCGGAGAGAATGTCGCACGGCAGGGTGGCTAGGAACAGATAGAGAAGGATGAACCATCGGGGGGTGGTCGAACTGCTGGGCCAGGGTTGAATCACCGGCCACCAGAACAGAAAACCGCCGACCACGAATGAAGAATGCTCCACCACGTGCCAGGTTTCTGATTGCAGGGCCAGCGTGAACGCCGACGGGATATGCCAGCCGATTAGTGCCGCGGCTGCAGCCAGCCAACAAACGGCCGGATGCGAAACGAGAGTGCCTATTTTCTGAACCGGCGGCCAGCGGAACAGCGGGCCCA
>DATFYV010000400.1:0-8373 GCA_035314845.1 Candidatus Acidiferrum sp. | reverse complement strand
CAGCGTAATGGCGATGACCGGAGTGCCCAGGATGAAAATGATGCTGGTGGCGTAATGCGCCCAAACGAAGAGCGGCAGCCGGAACCAGGTCATGCCCGGCGCGCGCATGGTGTGGATGGTGACCACGAAATTCAAGCCCGTTAGGATGGACGAGAAACCGTTAATGAAAATTCCGATGACCGCCGGGGTGACCGCGGAATTCGAATAAATGCTGCTTAGCGGAGTGTAAAAGGTCCACCCGGTATCCAGGCCCCCGGTGCTGAAGGAGTAGAGCACAAAGCAGCCGCCGATAATGTAAATGTACCAGCTCAAAAGATTCAGCTTGGGAAACGCTAAATCCTTGGCCCCAATCATCAGCGGGATCAGGAAGTTGCCCAGCACCGCGGGAATCGACGGGATCAGGAAAAAGAAGATCATGGCCACGCCGTGCATGGTGAAGAGCTTGTTGTAGGTTTCCGGCGAGACGATGTAGCCACCCGGGGTCAGCAGGTGGATGCGGATCATGGTGGCGAAAATGCCGCCGACAAAAAAGAAGAACGTGACCGACGCGAGGTACAGCAGCGCGATGCGCTTGTGGTCGGTGGTCAGCAGCCAGGACTTGAGGCTGTGTTCAGCATTCAAGTAGTGCTGCTCAGGCATTACGTGTACCGGTACTGTACTCGTCGTACTCATGGCTTACTTCTTTCCCGTGGCCGGCAGGACTCCGGCTCCCGTGCTGGGCACCGGCTCCCCCTGCAAAGACTTCACGTACGAAATCAGCGCCAGAATCTGCTCTTCCGTCAACTGCCCCTGGAAAGGGGGCATCACCGGCTGGTATCCGGCGACAACTTTAGCGTTGGGCACCAAAATGGATTCCCGGATGTAATTTTCGTCGGCGGTGACCGTGGAACCGTCCGCAAGGCGCACCTGGCCGCCGAAGACGCCGTTGAGCGAAGGCGCGCGGCCCTTGCCATTATTTAAATGACAGGTGATGCAGGCCTTTTCCGCAAAAAGCTTTTCGCCCGCCAGCACCGGGTTTGGGTTCATGCCCGAGGTGCCGGATAGCCAGGCGGTGTATTCATCCGGCTCCATGACCGTGACCCATCCGCCCATGACGGCGTGGTTGGTCCCGCAGTATTGCGAACAGTAAAAATGATATTTGCCGGTCTTGGTGGGCCGGAACCACAAGGTGTTGTAATGCCCCGGCATGTCGTCCATCTTTACCCGGAACGCCGGAATGGAAAAATTATGGATGACGTCTTCGCTGCCCATGATCAGACGCACGTCGTGATTCACCGGCACATGTAGCTCGTTAATTTCCTTCTGGCCGTTGGGCTGCTGAATCTTCCACATCCACTGTTTGCCGATGACGTAAATATCCAGGGTATCGGGAGGAGCGTGGCGGAAATCCACGTAGATGACGGCGCCCCACGCGAACATGGTCATGGCCAGCAGCAAAGGCACGGCGATCCAGGCGGACTCCAGGCGCATATCGCCGTGAATGGCCACACCGATTTCCCCCGGGGATTTGCGCTTGAATTTATAGAGAAAGAAGATGAGGGCAATGGTGACGGCCACGGCAAAGAACAAGCAGACGGCAATGATATAGATCATCAGCGCGTCGACTTGCGGCGCGAAATTGGAGGCCTGCTCCGGATATAGCGGCAATTGCGACTGCACGGGTTAATGCGCTCCTTGCGGCGCGGCGAGTTCGCGGCGCCGGAAAATCAAAATGGCTGCAACGATGCCCACAATGGTCAAAATTCCCCCAAGACGCACAATTTTGAGAATCGCGGCACTGTAGGTGGCGGAACTGGGATCGTATTGATAGCAGAAGAGCAGCACGCGATCGATGGGCGTGCCGATCTTGCCCGCGGAGGCATCCACGAGACCGAGGCGTACGTCGCGGCCTGGATACTCGACGCCATAGAAGTAGCGCGAGATTCTGCCATCCGGCGTGAGGATAAGGATGCCGCTGGCGTGCGAGAACAGACTGCTCTGCGGAAGAAAATTATAGCGAAAATTCGCGGCCTTCGTGGCAGCGTCGATGGATTCTTTGGCACCGGTAAGAAAATGCCAGCCGCCGGCGGTGGCTGGGCGACGGAAGTGTTCGAGGGCGCTTTTCTTCTTTTCCGCCGCCATCGTGTAGTCTTCGCGCGGGTCAAAGCTCACGAACACCACCTCGTAATCCTGACCCGGAGTAAACGACAGCATTTTTAACGCGCCGACCACGCCCTGCTCCACCTGATTGCAGAGCATAGGGCAGCCGTAATAGACGAACGCGAGCAGCACAGGCTTGCCGTGATTGAAATATTCGCCGAGCTTGATGCTTTGGCCGTTTTCGTCCGTGAAGGGCAAGTCCAGCGGCATCTGGGCGTTCAGCGTGGGCTCAAAGCCGACGTTCTGCAGCGCGGGCGGCAGCGTGGTAGAAGTTTGTCCCACGTTGCTGGGAGTGACTTGCGCGCGCAGCGATGCGCCTCCACTCAATGCCAGGAGTAGCCCGACGATAGCGAAATTGCGCAGCTTATACACCTAGTTCGACTTTCCCGTGCTTGAGTCCGTATTTGCCGGCGCCGCATTGGCAGACTTCGCAGCGTCGGCGGACTTGCCGGTCGACGCGGCCCCGTGGACACCCTTTTCCACCACCAATTTCATGGCTTCACTGACCGGAATCTGCGCAATACCGGAGTTCTGGTCCACCCAGCGCAACTGCTCGTTGGCGGCGTTATCGGCGTGAATCTTTTCGCGCAAGTCCTGCTGCGGATCGCTTTCATGCCCCGGAACGCCCTGCAAGCGCGGCTCCGGCGGATACATGGTGTTAGCCCTTTGCTCTTCGGTCATCATCTTGCGCATGGGCATGGGCGGAGCTTCCGAATCCAGCACCATCTTGTTGCTGACGCGCTCAAAGAGACCGGCCGCGACGAACGCGAGAACCGTGGCAATAGCCAGGGAAATCAGGTACCAGTAAATGGTGTGGACCTGGACGTCGCGCGGTTCGAACGCCACCGTGTCATGGCGGGGTTCCGCGCCATTCGCTGCGTGCGCCGGATTGTGTTGCTCAGTGCTCATGTGCGGCAATCGCCTCGGCAAGTTTTGGGTCGCCCAAGGGCAGGAGCGGCTCGCGTTTCAGGTTCCATGCAAAATAGCCCAGCCACAGCCCAAACAGCGCGACGGGCAGGACGAAGTCCAGCGGGTTCGGCCCGGCGTTACGATAAAACTCCGGCTGTGTTAGCCAGTATAAATCCACCAAGCGCATGAATATCATCCACATGGCCACTTTCGGCAGCAGATTCTGGTTGCGCTTTAAATCCTTCGACAGCAACAGAAAAAAGGGCACGAAGAAATGGAAGATGAGCACCACGATGGCCACGATGCCCCAGCTGCCATAAAGACGCGTGCGGTAGAAAGTGATCTCTTCGGGCAGGTTGCCCGACCAGATGATCAGCAGCTGCGAGAAAGAAAAGTACGCCCACAGCATGTTGAAGGCGAACAGCAGCCCGCCGAACTGCCAGAGATGGCGCTTGTGCAGAAGGCCCGCGAGCGGCCCGGTGCGCGCCAGGAGCACGACGATAATCGCCATGAGGGCCATGGAGGAGATGAGCTGGCCGGCCACAAACAGGAAGCCGTAAATCGTGGAAGCCCAGTGCGGTGAAATGGACATTACCCAGTCAATGGCCGCGAAGCTCAAGGTGAAGACGTACAGAATAATTCCCGGCCCGGCCACCATCTTGAAGCGCTGGCGCAAGGCGCGGTCTTCGCGATCGACGTCCTGCTGGCGGGACCAGCGGTTGAACAGGAACATCAACAGGAACCATACAAAGAAGTAGATCAACGCCCGTCCGCGGTAGCCATTTTGCGTCAGCCAGCTGACCTGCATCTTCGAGAGCGGTTGTGCTTGCACTTTCGCCGGATCGAGCCAGGCCCCGTACAGGTGTTCCATACCGAAAAAGAAAATGGGCAGGAACAAAACAAACAGCAGCGGAATCGTGCGCGTGGCGGATTCCAGCGGCCGCCGGATCATAATGCCCCATTGCCCGCTGGTCAGGTGCTGCAGCATTAACAGACCCAGCGAACCAAGTGCGAAGCCCAGAATGAGCATGTAGCCCATGAGGTAAGCGCGAAAGAAATTGTCCAAGCTTTCCTGATTGTGCAGACCGAGTACAATTCCGACGATCAGCGCGACGATTCCCACGGCTAATGCCGCGGTCTGCAGGCGGCCGACGCTCTCGGGCGCTTTGTATTCCTGCACGCTCATTTCGCCGATTCTCCCTTGGACAGCTTCTCGCGTAAATCCGCCGGCAGCTCCGAAGCGTGCGCGTAGCGGCTGAGCTGCAAAGCACGCACGTAAGCCACGATGGCCCAGCGATCGCGCGGCGGAATTTGCGCGGCATAGCCGTACATCTGACCGAAGCCGTTGGTGATCACGTCGTAAAAGTAGCCGTTAGGCGATTCGCGCAAACGGTCAATGTGGTAGCTCGGCGGATGCTTCATGCCGCGCAGAGCCACCATGCCGTTGCCGTCACCCTGCAGGCCGTGGCAGGGAGTACAAAACGCGGTGTAGCGTTCCTTGCCGCGTTCGAGCAGCGCCTGATCCACGGGCAGCGGAAAATTATTAGAGTCTTTAGCGATCATCAATTCGTCGTTGGCCAGCGAGCCGCGCGCCACGGTATTTTCCAACAGCGGGCGCTCCGAGCGGCCATCGCGGAAAAAGTCGGAGGGCGAGAGCGGGCGGTACTTGGGCTGTGTGGCCATGTCTTGGCGCAGGCGGTCACAGCCGCCCAGTATGAATACGCAGGCAAGCGCGGCAAGCGCCATCCGAACAGAAAAGTGCGCCGAGTTGCGCCGGAGGCTATTCATCCTGCACCTCGGTGACGTGCTGCGGGTGCAGGCCCTCAAGAAACCGCGCGGTATCCGCCAAATGAAATTTCGGATCCGTCGCCTCGATGCAAATGAAAAAACGGTCCGTGGACGCCCGTGCAAAGCGGTGAATATTGAAAACCGGGTGGTGCGGGCGCGGCAAACCGTTCATGGCGATCATGCCGAACACCGCGGAAAGTGCAGCGCCCAGCACGGTCAATTCGAACGTGACGGGAATGAACGCGGGCCAGCTGTTCAGCGGGCGCCCGGCGATATTCATGGGATAGCTCACAACGTTGACCCAGTATTCGAAGCCGAAGCCGCCCAGACCACCGCACAACCCGCCGAGCAGCGTCGTCAGAGCAACTTTATTGCGGCCCAGGCCCAGCGCTTCGGTCAGGCCTTCGACTGGGAATGGCGCGTAAGCGTCCATGTGCTTGTAGCCCGCGTCGCGCACCTTTTCCGCGGCATGCAAAAGCTGATTGGCGGTTTCGAACTCCGCCATCACGCCGTAGAGTTGTGGTTCGTGGTGTTCCATCAGTCGTGATCCTTGGAAGTGTGCGCCACCAGTTCGCGCATTTCCGCCATGGCGATGGCCGGCAAAGCTCGGCAGAAGAGGAACAGCAGGGTGGTGAACAGACCCAGCGTTCCCGCGAAAGTCGCATAATCCCACACCGTGGCGGAGTAGCGGCCCCAGGCGGAGGGCATGAAGTCGCGCGTCAGGCTGATCACCACGATCACGAAGCGCTCCAGCCACATGCCCGTGTTGATGATCAAGGACATGACAAACAGCGCCGCGATGTTGCGACGCACCTTCTGAATCCACAGAAGCTGCGGCGTCAGAATATTGCAGAGGATTAGCGCGAAATAATACGGTGAGTACGGACCGTGCAGGCGCTGGTCTACGAGAAACACATCGAACTTGTTACCGCTGTATTCCGCCATGAAGAATTCGAAAAAGTAGCCGTACGCCACGATCAGCCCGGTGGCCAGCATCACCTTTGCCATGTTTTCGAGGTGCCGCATGGTGATGAAATCTTCCAGACCATACGCCTTACGCAGCGGGATAGCGATGGTCAGCACCATGGCGAAGCCCGAATAGATGGCGCCGGCGACGAAGTACGGCGGGAAAATCGTAGTATGCCACCCAGGGACGATGGCAATGGAGAAGTCGAAGCTTACGACGGTGTGTACCGAAAGCACCAGGGGCGTAGCCAGGCCCGCGAGCAGCATGTACGCCGATTGATAGCGGTGCCAGTGTCTTGCCGAACCGCGCCAGCCCATGGCCAGGGCACCGAATATCATCTGTTGCCATTTGTGCGGCGCGCGATCGCGCAGCGTCGCCAGATCTGGAATTAAACCCACGAACCAAAACAGCAGCGAAACGGTCCCATACGTCGACACCGCGAACACGTCCCAAATGAGCGGGCTGCGGAATTGCGGCCAAATACCCATGGTGCTGGGATACGGAAACATGTAATACGCCATCCACGGGCGGCCAGTGTGGATCAGCGGGAAGATGCCCGCGCAAGCCACGGCGAAGAGCGTCATGGCCTCAGCGAAACGGTTGATGGATGTGCGCCACTTCTGATTCAGCAGGAAAAGAATGGCGGAGATCAGCGTCCCTGCGTGGCCGATACCGATCCACCACACGAAGTTGACGATGGCGAAGCCCCAACCGATGGGAACGTTGATGCCCCAGATGCCGACGCCCTTGATGATGAGCCAAGCCACCGCAACGGTGAGCACCATCAGGAAGGTAAACGCGAGCGTGAAGCCAGCGAACCAGCCCAAGCCCAACGGCCGCTTGATCACCACGTCGGAAATCGTGGCGGTAACCGTCTCGTAGGTATGACCCGGAGCAAGCACCGGCTCGAGGCGCCGGATCTCTGGATGGTTGATGGGCGGTTGCGCGACGCTCATGCCTTCTCCATCTCCGGATTAGGATTGCGCACCGCCGCCAGATACGTGGTGCGCGGGCGGGCATTCAACTCGCCGAGAATTGTGTAATTCCGCTGCTGAGCTTTCAGCTTCGACACACGGCTGTTGGGATCGTTCTGATCGCCAAAAACGATGGCTTCCGCAGGGCAAGCCGACTCGCAGGCGGTCACGATCTCGCCGTCGCGAATCGCGCGATTCTGTTTTTCCGCTTCAATGCGCACGTTGCTGATGCGCTGCACGCAGTAGGTGCACTTTTCCATGACTCCGCGGCTGCGGACCGTAACTTCCGGATTGCGCAGCAATTTAAATTGCGGCGTCTCCCAATCCTGAAAGCGCAGGAAATTAAAGCGCCGCACCTTGTAGGGACAGTTGTTCGAACAATAGCGCGTCCCGATGCAGCGGTTGTACACCATGTCGTTCAAGCCTTCGGAGCTGTGCACCGTGGCGCCTACCGGGCAAACCTGCTCGCAAGGCGCGTTTTCGCACTGCTGGCAGGGCACCGGCTGGAAGAAGGTCTCCGGATTGTCCAGCGCCGGGCTGTATTCCGAAGGATCGCCGGAGTGCCCGCCGTCGGTTTCCGAAGGCGTGTGTGTGTAATAGCGGTCGATGCGAATCCAGTGCATCTCGCGGCCGCGCATCACCTGGTCCTTGCCGACCACGGGAATATTATTTTCCGATTGGCAGGCCACCACGCACGCGTTGCAGCCGTTGCAGCTGCTTAGGTCAATAGCCATCGCCCAGGCGGGCTTATCGGGGGCGTATGGGAAATCCTGCGGCTTATAGAGCGATACGGATTTGTCCGGTTGCTCGTCCTCTTCGTGCGCAAAGTTGGGATTCTTTTTGTACTCTTCCAGCGTGCCACTGGCCAGGATCTTCCGGCCTTCCATGTTGAAGTGGTATTGCGTGCACGCCAGCGAGTACTCCGCGTCCGTCTTCTTGAGTGTGCCGCCCGTAGCGGTGAACAGCGCACTCGAAACACGCACCGCGTACGCGTTGAATCCCCGGTTCGTTCCCGTGTAGCCAGCGTGCGTCCGCCCGTAACCCAGCGGCAGGACCACCACGCCATCCGCCTGCCCCGGCAACGTCCACGCCGCCGCGGTTACCTTGCTGTTCGAAAGCGATACGTCGACCACCGGGGAATAAATCTGACCGTGCTCCCCGCCGCGCGAGGCCGCTTTATGCGCCAAGTCTAATTTTTCAGAAGTCTTTGAGCTGACCAGTGCCGCGTTATCCCACACCAGTTTGGTTACCGGCTTGGGCAATTCCTGCAGCCAACCGTTGTTCGCGAAGCGCCCGTCATAAATCGAAGGATCCGGGCGGAAAATAAACTCGAGTTGATCGGCGGGAATGGTTTTCGCGGGCGGCAAACTATCTGCGCTGAATTTTGCCGCGCCAGCGACCGGAGTAAACGCGGAATTCGCCACTACCCCGTCGTTGAGCGTCTTGCGCCAAAATTTCTCGAAGTCCGCGCCAGAATTCGCCGCCTTCAATCGGTCGCGCAAAGCGTCGTAATCGGAAACGCCCGGCTTGTCGCTGAACGCCGCGAGCACTTCCCGCGCCGAGTGCGTGGCGTACAGCGGCGCGATCAGCGGCTGA
>DATFYV010000399.1:0-3098 GCA_035314845.1 Candidatus Acidiferrum sp. | reverse complement strand
GTGATGGAGGAAGCCTCGGCGGAAACATTGACGCTCTGCCGCACAGTCTGCGGCTTGAGGGTTACGGTAAGCTCGCGAACCAGGCTGACTGCCACGTGAACTTCGGCAGAGGCGGGCGCGAAACCGGGAGCCTGCACCACGACGCCATAAGCGCCCGGAGGAATGTCGTCCAGGCGGAATGCACCGCGATTGTCGCTGGCGGTTCGCCGCTCGAATGAAAATGCGATTCCCTGCAGGATCACCTGTGCGGACGGAACGCTCGCGCCGCTGGAATCCTGCACGGTGCCCTGCACAGAGCCGCGGTACGTTTGTGCTTGGGCAGTCGAGGCCGCGCCCGATGCGACCAAGAGCACAAGGAGGAGCGCGAAAAATCTCGCCTCGAATCCACAGCGCAGACACCTGTTCGTGAACATGAGGCCAACACCCGAATTGCCGTTTTAGACGCGTAGTATGCCGGTTTCGTTTCGCGCTGTCGATATTTAGCTGCCCGGCGAGACTGTCGCGCCGGACCACGCCGCACTTGATCGCGCGGCTCCCCGGGTCTGCCACGCTTTTCTTGACCGTATGCGCAGCCGTCGAATACACTAGTTGATTCCTGCACAGCCGCTGATGCGGCCTCTGTATGGATTTGCGGCCCATGGAGCACGGCTGCGAATCGTTCGCACGGAAAGACCAACTGCTTCGAAACGAGTTCACGGGATAGAGGGGGATTGCTTTGCCAAAGCGCACATATCAACCGCGCAAGCGCCGCCGGGCCAAGACGCACGGCTTTCGCGTTCGCATGAAGACGAAGGGCGGCCGCAAGGTGCTTGCGGCACGCCGCAAGAAGGGGCGCCATCGCCTTACACCCGAATGATTCCGAAAGTTCGCTAACCGCGTTCGGCTCTGCGTCGCCCGGACTGACGTTTCCTCGCGAGGCGCGGCTGGTGCGGCGCGGCGACTTTGATACGGTTTATCGAGCGGGAAAACGCCGCTCGAGCTCCCACTTCACGGTGTTCTTTCGCGCGAACAACTTGCCGCACACGCGCTTCGGATTCAGTATCAAGAAGGCGCTGGGCAACGCCGTAGTGCGCAACCGCATGCGGCGGCGCATCCGCGAAGCGGTGCGCGAACACCGGCAGGAGATTCCAGCGGGATGGGACATCGTCATTCATCCAAAGAGTTCGGTGGCACGGGCGGAGTTTTCGGCGCTCACGGCGGATTTGCTGCGCTTGCTGCAGGGCGCGGCGAACGCGAAGCCTGCGTCGTGAGGGTCCAGGAGCAAACGGCGGAAAATGCCGATTACGCGGCGGAGGCGCATCTAAGCAAATAGTCCATGGAACCAGCAGCTACACGCGAAAATTTTTCCAAGAAGAGCGTGCCAGTGTGCCTGGCGCTGTTGGCATTGCGTTTTTACAAGGCCTATCTTTCCGTGCTGATGGCCGGGAGCTGCCGCTACGAGCCAACTTGTTCCCAATATGCTTATCAGGCGATCGAGCGCTTCGGCGTAGCGCGCGGATCGTGGCTGGGCTTGAAACGACTCTTACGTTGTCAGCCGCTGTCCGGCCGTTTTGGAATTGATCCCGTGCCCGAAGAATGGCCGGGCGTTATTTCTGGCAAGCACAAAGAGGCACATTCGTGACCATGCAGCAAAAAGACAAGTTCACTCCGGAGCTAAGGATTTTGGCGGCGTCGTTGCTGTCCATGGCGGTGATTCTGCTGTGGGCCAAATATTTCGGCCCCAAGCCACCGGTGACTCCACCGCAAGCGAAGAAGCCGGCCATCTCCGCACCCGCGCCAACCGCGGCCGAAGGCGGCAAGCCAGATTCGCATGTGGCAGCAGCTCCGGCGGCGAATAGTGCGCCCGGTTCCTTATCCGCTACGCCGGCTTCAGTGATCACGGCGAAGAGCGACACGCAAGAACGCACGCTGGTTATCGAGAACGATCTCTATCGCGTGGAATTTTCGAATCGCGGCGCGGTGGTCAAGAGCTGGCAACTGAAGAAGTATACGGATGACTTCAAGCCGCCGCGCATTCTTGACGTGGTGCACCCCAAGACCGCGGAGCAACTTGGCGGCTGGCCCTTCGCCGTGGTGTTGGACGACGCGGAACTGCAAACCGCGGCCAACGGCGGGCTGTATCAAATGACGTCCACAAGTGCAGAAGTCGCCGCGCCGACAGATGTGGATTTCTCCTGGAGCGACGGACACCTGGAAGTCATAAAGCATTTTCATTTCGAACACAGCTATGTGGCGAAGGTCGAAGTTGCAGCGAAACTCGATGGC
Source organism: Candidatus Acidiferrum sp. (assembly GCA_035314845.1). Taxonomy (GTDB): domain Bacteria; phylum Acidobacteriota; class Terriglobia; order Acidiferrales; family UBA7541; genus Acidiferrum. The sequence continues at coordinate 833 of DATFYV010000399.1, read as the reverse complement.
AAGCCCATCACCGCGGGAATAGCCTGGCTTGGGGGATTCGGCGACGTGACGGTCGCCAATCCCGCGAATTGGGACAGCGTACAAACGTATTACAGCGAAGGCGGCAAGATTTCGAGCTATCTGCCGAAGAAGCTGGACGGCATCGATAAGTGGGGCAGTGGAGTTTGGCAAGGCGGAAAGGACTTTACGGGGTTGGAAGACCGCTATTTTACCGCGGCTTTTTTGCCTGCGAATGGGGCAGCGCCTGGAACACTGGAAACGCGTTACTGGAAGGCGTCGGAAACGACCCAGGTCTCCGGACAAGATACGCAGGTTCCGGTAACGGAACTTGCTACTGCTACCTCCGGCCCGGTCACTGCGCTGCGCGTATTTGTGGGCCCGAAGGACTACGACGATCTAAAGAAGATGACCCCCCCTCTGCACGGGCTGGTGAACTTCGGCTGGCTGGAATTTATCGCCGATCCCCTTTTCCACGGGCTGAAATGGCTGCACAACTACGTTCCCAACTGGGGATGGGCCATCGTAGTTTTGACCCTAGTCATCAATATGCTGCTTTTCCCGCTGCGCATTTCCAGCTACCGCACCACGCTGAAAATGCAGCGCGTCGGTCCCGAAATTAAAGCCATTCAGGACAAATTTAAGAAATATTCCATGCGCGATCCGCGCAAGGCGGAGATGAACAAGGAAGTGATGGCGGTTTACCAGCGCGAGGGCATTAATCCCGTGGGCGGCTGCTTTCAGATGTTCTTGCAGATGCCCATCTGGTTCGGCTTGAATACCGCGCTGCGCTACGCCATTGAGATGCGTCATGCGCGATGGTTTGGCTGGATTAC
>DATFYV010000398.1:0-4199 GCA_035314845.1 Candidatus Acidiferrum sp. | reverse complement strand
TGCGAGCTTTCACCGTGTGCTCACCGGTCTTTTTCCCGGAATACAAATGTTGCAGGGCAAAACCCTCCGGCTGACGGATACGATAGTAATAAATTTCGTCTAGGTCCACTTCCCCGGGGGGATTGTGCACGTCGTGTTTGTGGGGAGGATAACTGGACCAGTTGCCGCCGGGTGTGTAGACCTCAATGACCATCAACTTATCCGCGGGAAAGGCCGGTGTGATGATGTCCACAATCTGCCGCGAGACATTGCCACCGCCCCGCAGATTACTGGCTATATCCTGCGGGGTAATCAGTCGCGGCTCCAGTTGAGCGGCGGAAGGCGCGCGGCACTCCGCAATCTCGCATTCCGTTTCGGCAGTAAAGGTAACAATATTTTGTGCCGGCATGTAAAACGCAAAAGGAAATCCTTCAAAGACATTCTTGCGCTTGCCAATGCGTTGCGCCCCCTGGCCCCAATCAATCGAACAAGTACCGCCCAGCAGGACGAAGGCCGCTTCTTCCGATTCCGTGATGGTGCGGAACACATCGCCCGGCTGCAAGCGCCGCACAAAAAGGCTCATCCACTCCCAGGCCACTTGCTGGCGCGAGAAGTGCAGCAGTTCGCCACTCTGCTGCGGCGGCAGCTCGCGCGAATGGACCACCAAGTCGCCTTCACTCACATCGCCTCCTTCGCGAAGGTGAACCCGCCCTCAATCCGCCGTGGCCGAAGGTTCGTCTAACCGCTTTGACACTATCTCAAAGTTCCTGGTAATGTCAATTCAAGCATGGCCATTTGGCTTCGAAATCCCTGCAATCATGCTGGGACAAATTGAGCGCCGCAGTGCATATCTCAGGTGGCAGTGCAGCCACCCCAAATCCGACAGACGAGGGCCACACGCTGCGCTCGAAGAACCTTGCAACTTGACGTTAGTCACTATAATGTTAGGGCCACTATCGGAATGTGCCGCGGCAGGCTTGGCGGCGCTTCACCGGAGGATAAGGTCATATGCGCCGCGCAAAGAGTGCAGTGAGACGGCCGCCCTCGACCTCGCACCCCAAGCACCGCAGTTCCGGAGATATTCTGGGCGACCTCTCGGGTGGCGCCACGCCGCAGATCGATGGCCTTCGGGAACGCAAGAAGGCCCGCCTTCGCCAGCAAATTGTGGAATCGGCGTTGCATCTGTTCCGGCAGCGGGGCTACGAGAACACCCGGATCGACGATATTGTGCAGAGCCTGGAAATCAGCCAGCCCACCTTTTTCCGCTATTTTCCCAGCAAAGATGCGGTATTGCGCGAAGTGGGTCGGCGCGCATTTGCGCGGCAGGCAGAGAGTCTGAAAGCCGAACTGTCCGTCAAAGCCACGACGGAGCAGCGCCTCCGGCGATTTTATGAAACGCTGGGAAACGTGACCGAGGTAGGGCGGCCGCTGTGGCAGGCGGTGATTCTCGCCGGGGCCATGGATCCAGTGCGTTCGCCAGAATTGCGCGGGGCGGAGGCGGCTACGGTCAGACTGCTACGGGAAATTATCGCGGAGGGCCAAAAAAACGGCGAGATTACTCGAGACTTTCCGGTAGTACATCTGGCCGAGTTTATGGAAGGTCTCTTCAACACGGTAGTTCGCCAGTGGGCCGTGGACCTCACCGGACCTCACAAACTCACAGAGCGGGTACGGAACGCGGTGGAATTTTTCCTGCGTGGCGCCAAGCCCTCATAAGAGGAAGGCGTCCCCAAATCGGATGCCGAAGCGGCAGTGTGGCCCATATACGCTCCTGGAATCGTCGAGGTTGATGCGATGAAAGCAGCTGTCCTGCACGAGTTCCGAATGCCGCTCGCTCTCGAAGAAGTTGCACAACCAACACTCGATGCGCACGAAGTGCTGATCGAGGTGGAAGCCTGCGGCGTGTGCCATTCCGATTTGCACGTAGCCGATGGCGACTGGTCACAAATTGTTCCCATCACCAAACTGCCGCTGATTCTGGGCCACGAGATTGCAGGCCGCGTAGTAGAAAAAGGTTCCGCGGTGGATGGCTTGCAAATCGGCGACCGCGTTGGCGTCCCCTGGGTGCACTGGACTTGCGGCGCCTGTGATTTCTGCCGCGAAGGCAACGAAAATCTCTGCAGCAAACAAAAAATCACCGGCGTCATGGTTGACGGCGGTTACGCGGAATATGTGAAAGCTCCCGCGTCGCACGCATTGAAGATTCCCGAAGGGCTTTCTAGTGTCGACGCTGCGCCTCTTTTCTGCGCGGGTGTCACGGTATACCGGGCACTGCAGCACGCGAAAATCCAGGCGGGCCAGCGTTTGGCGGTCTTCGGTGTGGGCGGCCTCGGCCATTTGGCGGTGCAGATCGGCAAGGAACTCGGCGCCCTAGTCATAGCTATCGATATTTCCGATGAGAAGCTGGCGCACGCGCGGGGTCTCGGCGCCTCTGTCACGCTGAACGCAGCAACGGCGAACGTCGCCAAAGAGGTGCGAAAGATGGGCGGAGCTCACGCCGCGCTGGTGACTTCCGCGGCCAAAGCCGCTTACGACGCAGCGTTTCCGTGTGTGCGCCCCACGGGAACGCTTCTCGTCGTCGGTTTGCCTGCAGAGTCCATCTGTTTTTCCCCGATCACAATGGCGGCCACGGAAGTACGCATCCAAGCTTCCTCCGTGGGAACGCGAAGCGACGTGCGCGAGGTTCTCGAGATGGCTGCAGCGGGGAAGCTACATTGTCAGGTAACCGAGCGGCCGCTTTCGCAGGTGAATGAAGTAATGGCGGAACTCCGTACGGGTGCTGTTTCCGGCCGTGTGGTGCTGATACCTCGCCAATAAGTGTTAATTCCTTGACACCCTCACGCATGAAACCTGTGATTTGCGACTTGCCGGATTATCGCCTCTTTCGGTAAGCTACCCGCGCCGCAAGGTCCCGAATAATCGATGCTATGCATCGGAGTTTGTGTTGACATTAGTTTCTATAATGTGATATCCCCTATCACAATTTCGGTATCGTCGAGGTGTGGGGGTACGGTGATGGTAAGGACTGCTGGAGGTCTTCTGGCCTTCTCCGCCCGCGACGCCGGCACTCGTACGGCTGTGACCCAGCCGCAGAGCGCCGCGTCCCGAATCGCGACCCGCAAAAGCTTCAGCGCAGGATCTTTGGACCAGTTCATGCACCGCCCATCCAACATCGCCGACGCAAAACCTTTGCGGCAAACCGGAGGACCTATGAAATCCAACTTACTTTCAGGACTGTTGTTCTTGCTCCTGGTCAGTTTGCTTGCCAGCCCAGCGGGGATGGCGCAGGGCGTTGGCGCCTCCGGCCAAATCAAGGGGACGATCTTCGATCCCACTGGCCGGGTGATTCCCAATGTGACGGTAGAAGCCGTCGATATCGCGAAAGGCACGCGCTCCACGGCGGTCTCCGATATTACCGGCCAATACCAGTTTCCGAGCCTTCCGCCCTCTACGTATGACTTGACTTCCAAGTTCTCTGGGCTGCAAACGCAAGTGCAGAAGGGGCTGCAGCTGGAGGTTGGTCAGACCGCCATCCTGGACTTCCACATGGCGCTGGCGGGCGCAAAGGTGGAAGTGGAAGTCTCCGCCGAGCTGCCAGCCATCGAGACGACCCGCGGCAGCCAGGCCGACACGCTCTCCCAGAAATATATTGATGACCTCCCCATCAGCCGTCGCGACTACCTGACCTTCACCCTGCTACTGCCCGGCGTCAGCAACTCCAACACCATCGCCGACAACGCCGACTTTCGCGTCAAGCAGACCCCGCAGAGCGGGCTGTCGTTCTATGGGAGCAATGGGCGCGGAAATAGCGTCACCGTCGATGGCGGCGAGTTCAATGATGATGCCGGTGGCGTTCGTTTAAACCTGAATCAGGACGCGGTGCAGGAGTTTCAGGTCAATCGCAGCAACTACACCGCGGAGTTGGGAGGGGCCAGCGGCGCATCCATTAATATTGTCTCGAAATCGGGGACTAACGAAATCCACGGCAGTCTCTACGGGCTGTTTCGCAATGACGCGATGGACGCGCGCGATCATTTCGCCCTGCAGCCAGCCTTGTCTCCGGGAGACCCCTTCTCCAACGACGCCACGGCCACGCCATTGAAAAATTCGTTGAACCGCCAGCAGTTCGGCGGGAATATTGGCTTGCCCATCCAGAAAGATAAGACCTTTCTCTTTTTCGGCTTCGAAGGTTTGCGTTCCGATGCGCAAGATTCCGTGCC
>DATFYV010000397.1:0-2999 GCA_035314845.1 Candidatus Acidiferrum sp. | reverse complement strand
GTCGACGCCATCCTCCACCACGCCCTCCCGCCCCGCGAAGCCATCCGCGAAATCATGGATCGCCCGCAAAAACACGAAACCCCGTAAGCCCGTAGTACTATCGTCCCATTTAGACATCGGCGACGCCTGTCCCTCGCCAAGCCCCGCCCGGCCCTCCCCTTTCCGTAAAATAATGAGAGCCAATGGCCCGCAGCCTCACCCCCGCCCCGCCATCGTTTTGGACCCGCCTGCGCAGCGGGCGCATCCGCATTTTGTGGCTGGTATTGGGCGCTCTGCTGCTGGTGAGCGCCCTGCCCATCGGCCTGTATCACCGCCAGGTGCTGCAACTCAGCCAGGACAAGCTGGTGGACACTGAGCGCATCGAGCAAACCGACCTGACGCGTTCCCTGGCTCAGGAAATCCAATTTTTCGAGTCCAACCTCACGCAACAGTTGGTTAGCGAGCGCCAGATCCTGGCGCTTACAGGTCTCATCGACCACATCGAAGACCCCATCGAGCAGCCCAAGGTCACGCGCTTGCTGGAAAATTTCGTGGACAGCAATCGCAACACCTTCATCTACCTCACCGCCGTGGGCAAATCCGGCAAGGGCACCAGCGCCTCGCAGGGCAACTTTCGCGCCGAGCAGGATCCCTTCGTCGCCAAAGCCTTGCAGCGCGCCTTCGTCACCTGCCTGCAATCGCAGCAAACGCAAATGGCCAAGTTTCGCAGCGATCCGCTGGCGCTGGCCCCTGACAATCGACCCGCCTTCGTCGTCGCCGTCCCGCTCAAGGACGTCAACGATAATTTCAGCGGCATGCTCGCCGCGGTGGTCTCCCTCGACCCGATTTTGCATCGCTTGCAGGACGCCAGCGTTCACGGCCGCGAAGTCTTCGTCGTCGATCATTACGGCCACATTGTCGCCCACCCGGACACCAAAAATTTCGTTCCTGGCGCCGACGCCAGCTCCAACTCCAAACTCGTCGCGCAAGTCATGGCCCTGCCGCAGGAACTGCGCAACACCGAAACCGTGCACTTCACCGAAGCCGGCAAGAAGCATCCCATCGAGATGATTGGCACCTACAGCACCTTCCCAGAGGTCAACTGGGCGGTCATCGCTGAGCGCAGCCTCGATCAAGCGCGTGCCGACGCGGGCGTCCCGGATTTGAATCGCCAGGCGCTGGCCTTCGTCTCCGTCGTCGTGCTCGTCGCCATCCTGTTCGGTTATTTCTTCGCCGTAGGCATCAGCACCCCGATTCGCGGCTTGGCCGCCTCCACCCGCGCCATCAGCCGCGGGGAATTTCATCAGCGCTCGCCGGTGCGCGGCGCTGCGGAAATCAGCGAACTCGCCGAAAATTTCAACAAAATGGCCGGCGACATCGAAGAGTACATCGAGCGCCTGAAGGAAGCCGCGGAAGAAAATCGCGAACTGTTCCTCGGCTCCATCCGCATGCTCGCCGCGGCCATCGACGAAAAGGATCCCTATACGCGCGGTCACTCCGGCCGCGTAGCCAAGTATTCCACGCTCATTGGCCAGGAACTCGGCTTGCCTGCCGTAGAACTGGATAAATTGAAAATTTCCGCGCTGCTTCACGACGTGGGCAAAATCGGCGTCGAGGACCGCGTGCTGAAGAAGCCCGGCGCTTTGACTCCGGAAGAATTTGAATTAATGAAGCAGCACACCGTAAAAGGCGCCAACATCATGCGTCCCGTTTCGCAGCTTAAGGAAATGCTCCCGGGCATCGAGCTGCACCACGAACACATGGACGGCCGCGGCTACCCGTACGGCCTGCAAGGCCCGCAAATCCCGCTCATGGCCCGCATCATCGGCGTAGCCGACACCCTCGACGCCATGACCACCAATCGCCCCTATCAGTCCGCCATGGATTTGGATTACGCGCTAACCCGCATCAAATCCCTCGGCGGCACCAAATTCGACGTGGTCATCGTCAACGCCCTGGAATCCACCATCAACGCCGGCAAACTCCGCCTTTCCGCTGTCGAAGTCCACGTCTAGCCTTTGGTGGCACCGGCACTCTGGCCTGTGCGCCTTTCTCGACCCTCCTCTGCGCCCTCCGCGTCTCTGCGTTGTCTTTTTCTATGTTCCTCGGTTCTCGACACCGGCTGCCCAAACTATTTCCAATATGGACCGGTGGCCAATATTTATACCGAAGGTGTGCCGGGTCACACTAAAATAGTGCTGTGAACAGTTCAGGCCCAGTCGCATGAGCACCCACACCGTCGCCCCAGCCCCAACAGAACTTGCCACGCCCAATCTAATCGAAGAAGGCACCCTCTTCCGCGTCCTAACCGCCGTCAGCTTCTGCCACCTGCTCAACGACATGGTCCAGTCGCTCGTCCCCTCCATGTACCCAATCCTGAAGACGACCTTTCACCTGGACTTCACCCGCATCGGCCTGATCACCCTCACCTATCAAATCACCGCCTCGCTCCTGCAACCCTTCATCGGCTATTTCACCGACCGCAGACCCATGCCTTATTCGCTCCCGATTGGCATGGCCTTCACCCTCGCGGGCCTTCTGTTGTTGGCCATCGCACCAACCTTCGCGTTGCTCATCATCGCCGCGTGCCTGATCGGCATAGGCTCCGCCGTCTTCCACCCGGAATCGTCCCGCGTTGCCCGCCTGGCCTCCGGCGGCGCACACGGCATGGCGCAATCCTTCTTCCAGCTGGGCGGCAACACCGGCTCTGCTATCGGCCCGTTGCTCGCCGCCATAATTATTCTGCCGCGCGGACAAATCGGCGCCGCATGGTTCTCCCTGGCCGCTTTGCTGGGCATCTTCGTACTGATTCGCGTCGGCCACTGGTACAAGGCCCGCCTCCTGCATCTGCAAACGCGTCAGGCAAAACATCACGAAGCGGCGCAAGCTCCGCCGCGCAAAACCGTCGCCGTTGCCATGTCCGTGCTCATGGCCTTGATTTTTTCGAAGTATTTTTACCTGGCCAGCTTCAGCAGCTACTACACCTTCTACCTCATCAGCAAATTCGGCCTCTCCGTGCA
>DATFYV010000396.1:0-4005 GCA_035314845.1 Candidatus Acidiferrum sp. | reverse complement strand
GCGCCGCAAGTTCTCTTCCATCGGCGACGGACCCATCACCAGGGGAAGGATTTTTCCGGCGGCCTCGGCGCAAGAAGAGACCTCCGTGGCTGAGCACGCGCCAGCACCCTGAAGCGTTTGTGCGGGATGCAGCGGATCGGATTGCACCTGCGGCAACTGCGCCGAGAGCGGACCACTGAACAGCAAGACTGCGAGGAATATCACGCTGGCCGGGGCGGCAAAGTGCATGATCATCGCGAGGAGCCTTTCAGGGAAGCTGGAAATTGCGCGACGGAAGTATAGCAAAGCCGTTGGCCTTGAGACTTGGTGGCCCTTACCTTGCACGGCGATTGCTCAAAAAAACATTCTTGAGCAATGGCACATAGACATGGCACACTTAGTAGGCCCATGCGAACCAACCGATCCAAACGCACGCACATTCTGTTGCCGGAACAGCTGGCGAAAGACATTGACGCCATTGCCGGACGGCGCGGGCGCAGCGCCTTCCTGGTGCAGACCGCCCGCGAAGCCGTTCGCCGCGCCAAACTACTGGATTTCCTGAGGAGCGACGAGGGCTGGAACGACGCCGACCACCCAGAACTGCGGAAAGGCGCGGCCAGTTGGGTGCGGAAGATCCGGCTCGAAAACGAAAAACGGATACCGCAAAAGGCAGGGAATACGCGCAGCCGGAACGGTTCCAAGAAGTGAGAATCTTGCTGGATACATCGGTGCTGATCGACGTACTCCGCCGCCGCAGACAACGCCGCGAGGCCCTCGAAGGGCTGGTCATCGCGCAGCACTCGCTCTTCACCACTGCTCTCAACGTGGCGGAACTCTATGCGGGCATGAGACCAGGCGAGGAACGCCAAACCGAGGCTCTGTTAGCGGGTTTGGAATGTTTAGACGTCGCGGGCAGCGCAGCGCGACTGGCGGGGGCGTTGAAGAATCGCTGGGCGAGGCGCGGACGCACGCTGGCGCTGGTGGATGCATTGATTGCTGCGACCGCGATCGAGCAAAACTGTGCGCTTTTGACCGACAATCACAAGCATTTTCCGATGCCCGAAGTGCGGATGTACCCCTTGCCTTAAAGGCTGCGATTTCGCCGGGAAAACGCCTGTGGACCGTCCAAATATCTACGCCTGGACAGCGCTCAGCATATAGGCGACAAGTCGGGTCGCAATACGCAGTCCGTCACACGCGCTACAAGCGCCATCTCCGCGACATCGTGCACCCGCACGATATGGGCTCCATGAAGTATGCTGGCCGCCACCGTGGCCGCTGTTCCCCAAATACGCTTCTCGCTCGGAGCGGGCTTTCCGTTGCGCGCCAAGGTCGCGCCCAGGAAGCCCTTGCGCGATGTGCCGACCACCAGCGGAAAACCAAGCTCCGCGATTTCTTCGAGACGCTCCAGGAGTTCGTAATTCTGCCGCCAGCTCTTGCCAAAACCGATTCCCGGATCGAGAAGGATTTGGGATTTCGCTACACCATGTTTTCGCGCGGTGGCGACGCTCCGGCGCGATCCGCGGAGGACGTCTGCCACAGCGTCGCGCGCGAAGGGCGCTTCCTGCATGCTGTGCGGCTCGCCACGCATGTGCATGAGGATTAACGCCGCACGGTATTTCGCCGCCACGCGCGCCAAAGCAGGTTCATAACGAAGACCCGACACATCGTTGATGATTTGCGCGCCGGCCCGTAAAGCGGCCTCCGCAACCACGCCCTTGCGCGTATCCACCGAAATGGGAATTTTCAACTTTCCGCGCAGCGCGCGCAGCACCGGCAGCAATCGCCGCAATTCTTCCTCCTCCGGGGTCTCGCGCGAGCCTGGGCGCGTGGATTCCGCGCCAATGTCGATCAGATGCGCTCCCGCGGCCTGCAGCGCGAGAGCTTGCTTTACCGCCGCGCGCGCGCTGAAAAATTCTCCGCCATCGGAAAAACTGTCCGGCGTCACATTTAGCACACCCATGATGAGGGTATGCTCGCCCAGCTCGAGTGTGCCGGACCGCAACTTCAATCTATATTTTTTACGGGTGAACACAGAAGAAGAGTTTGCTGCTTCTCAATCCAAATCAAAATCGCGGATTGGCTTCCCGATGGGCGCGTCCTTGGCCTTTTTCATCGCTTCTTCGAACTTTTTCGCCAGGATGTCTTCCTTGTTGCTTTCCTGGAACCAGGAATCGGCGAACTTGTCTTCGCGCTGGCGGTTTTGTTCGGCGAGAATTTTCTGCGCGTCGGTTAGGTCCACGTTCGGACCCACTTTCGGCGGCGCTTCGTGCGAAAGCACCGCTCCGAAGATCGGATCGACGGTCAGTTTTGCGTGACAGCACGGGCAAGTTACATGCAGGTTTTCGCCGTCCTTGAGTCCCATGGCCGTATTCTACGCCAATTCAATTCCCGAAGGCACGGTTCGCCCCTTAACCTCTCTGGGTGTCGGCGTCGGACCTCTCGAAAATAGGTTTGCCCGCGAGATTGGCCTCCATGCCGCCGCCATAGTTTGGATGTATTCGAAAATCTCCGTAGAGCAGCTTTCGCAGAATCGGGATGGGCCGGGTGTACCAACTTGCCCAGGAGAGTGGCGAATCGCCATGCATATCCTTGGCGTCAATCCTCGCGCCGGCATCAAGCAGAAGCTGGATCGCCTCTTCGTCGCCAAACGCCGCGGCGCGGTGCAACGGTGTCTCGCCCTTGGTGCGGCAGTCGCGCATGAAGCCACCGGTTTCCGCGGATTCCCTGGTGGCACAATTCGGGTTTGCGCCATGTCCCAACAGCACCTTCAGTACTAGATTGCGCCGCAGGCGGTTCGCGGTGCATAGGGCGGCGTGCAGAGGGGCCTCTCCGGTCTCGTCCTCCGGACGATTGACATCTGCTCCGCGCTCGATCAGGAATTTGCAGAGTCGCCAGTGTCCATGGAAACTAGCGGCCATCAATCCGAGATTGTCTCCCAGCACATCCAGCGCGGCCCCGTTCGCGAGCAGAAATTTGATAGCGCTGACGTCGCCGTAGTAAGCGCACCATTGGACTAACGAAACTCCGTCCTTGTCGGCGGAAGTTGCCGGATGGCCTTCGGCGAGGTGTTCGAATACCAGGTCCGTGCGTCCCTCAACAATTTCACCCATTCTGGCCATAATGGCGCACTGTAACATGCCCGAAAGAGCGAGGATATCGCGAAAAAAAGAGGCCCAGCGTCACTGGGCCTCTCTGAACACAAATTGTGATTTACGAACCGTCTAGGCTTTCGCGGGATTCTCTCCGCGCGTGAAGCCCGGCTGCGGCCGCAACTCGGGGCGCAGTACCTTAGGGTCGGCGCTAGGCGCCGCTTGCGGCGGCTGCGGAGGCGGTGTGCGCGGCTTTTCCGGCAGCGGCTTGTTCTCCATCAGCAGCTGCACTTCCGAGCCGTCAATCACTTCGCGGTCCAGCAAAGCCAGAGCGATGCGCTCCAGAGTTTCCTTGTTGTTGTTGAGCACCGCGCGAGCTTTGTCGTAGCCTTCGCTGACGATGCGCTTCACTTCCTTGTCGATCTGGATGGCGGTATCTTCGGAATAATCGCGATGCTGCGTGATTTCGCGGCCCAGGAAGATGGCTTCGTCTTTTTTACCGAACGCCAGAGGTCCCAGCGAGCTCATGCCCCATTCGCAGACCATGTTGCGCGCAATTTCCGTGGCGCGCTCGATGTCGTTGCCCGCCCCAGTGGTGATATGCCCCAGGAAGATTTCTTCCGCGGAGCGCCCGCCCATCAGCACCGCCAGCATGGTTTCGAGATAGGTGCGCGTGTAGGTGTGCTTGTCGTCGATCGGCAACTGCATGGTCAAGCCCAGCGCCATGCCGCGCGGAATGATCGTGACCTTGTGTACCGGATCGGAGTGTGGCAGCATCGCCGCCACCAACGCGTGCCCGGCCTCGTGGTAGGCGGTGTTCTTCTTCTCTTCATCCGAGAGCAAAAGCGACTTCCGTTCCACACCCATCAGGACTTTGTCTTTCGCCACTTCGAAGTCGAACATCAGCACAGCCTTGCGGTTTTGCCGCGCCGCA
>DATFYV010000395.1:0-21811 GCA_035314845.1 Candidatus Acidiferrum sp. | reverse complement strand
AGATTGCCTTTGAGAATCACAAGGCCGCCCGTGGGCTTGAGCGGCGCGTTCAGTTTGCGGACGACTTCCTGGCCCGGCGTTTCCTTGGCGGCGCTGGCTTCTTCGCCGAGGGTTCGGCCAGTGACAGTGAGGGCTTCGCCGCGAAGGAGTCCGGCTTCAACCAGGCGCTTCGCGACCAGTGCAGTACCGCCTGCTGCGTATAATTCTGTAGCGACAAATCGGCCTCCGGGTTTCAGGTCTGCAAGAATGGGGGTGCGGCTGCTGATGCGATCGAAATCGTCGATGTTGAGAGAGAGTTTGGCTTCGTTGGCGATGGCGAGTAAATGCAGGACGGCGTTGGTGGAGCCGCCAGTGGCGGCGACGCCGGTGATGGCGTTTTCGATGGCGGTCTTGGTGATGATTGTCGATGGGGTGACATCGTTGCGCAGAAGATCGAGGACCAGTTCTCCGGCGCGCTTGCCGGCGGCGGCTTTGGCGGAATTGGTGGCTGGGACGCTGGAGAGTCCCATGGGAGCAATGCCGAGAAATTCGCAGACCATGGCCATGGTGTTGGCGGTGAATTGACCGCCGCAGGCGCCGGCACCGGGGCAGGCAGCGACTTCGAGAGAGTGCAGTTGGGCGTCGCTCATGCTGCCGCTGGAATGCTTTCCCACGGCCTCAAAAACGTCCTGAATGGTTACGGGATGGCCTTCAAACTGGCCCGGCGCAATTGAGCCGCCGTACAAAATGAGGCCGGGAATATTCAGGCGGGCTAGGGCCATAACGCCGCCGGGAATGGTTTTGTCGCAGCCGACGAGAACGATCAAGGCGTCGAAAAGATTGCCACGGGTGACCAGTTCGATGGAGTCGGCGATGACTTCGCGGCTGACGAGCGAGGCGCGCATGCCTTCGGTGCCCATGGTGATGCCGTCAGAGATGGAGACGGTGTTGAATTCGAGCGGCGTGCCGCCCGCGGCGCGGATGCCTTCCTTGACGTGGACGGCGAGTTCGCGCAGGTGGTAGTTACAGGGTCCGATTTCGATCCAAGTGTTGGCTACGCCGATCAGGGGTTTGTCGAAGTCGGCGTCGCGCAGGCCGGAGGCGCGCAACATGGCGCGGGCCGCGGCGCGATTTGCGCCATCGGTCAGAATGTGGCTGCGGGGCTTCAGCGTCGATTGCGTCACGATTGCGATCTCCGGTCCCAAAAAATAGTTCGCCAAATTTTCTGCGCCAAAGGCAGCGGCAATTGCGCGGAAAACAAAAAAGCCATCATCCGGAACGGGATGATGGCCCTGAAACTTTGTGCAGCCGAACAGTGAGGCCGCCATCATCCTTGTTGGCCCCGCTGATGGGCGGGACTGACGCACGACTGGGCGGAACGCGAAAACAAGGATAGTGCGCCCAGCGTGCAATGGTGGCGTTGCGAGACGCAACTTCAGCCACCAAAGTAAGAGCATGAGGGCGGATGGTAAATCAGTCCAATTAATAGTTTTGTACGATTAAATAAGAAGCCCTTATAGTGAGCGGCACCTCTTGCGGCCCATCGCTGTCGCCGTAGAAGGTTATTTTTGGACGGAAGAAGTGGCGAGTGGCCCTTCGCGCAGAGCGCTCAGGGTAAACGAGTGACGAGTCATGGGGAAGCGCGGACGCTGGATTTCAAAAGATCGCGAACCACGGAACTTTACCGGTTTCGGCCGGGAATTAACGGTGTCGGAAGCAACGGACAACGGACTTGCGTCGGCGGGTAACTCCGGGCGTGCTGACGGCGTCTTTAGTAGAGTGGATGCCGGGAACAGCGGCGCTGCGCAAACTCATAGCGCTGTCAACGAGCGTGATGATCATGTCATACCTTATGCAGTGCCGCTTCGGGAAGCTGGTCAGTTTTCTCGCAATGATGCTATTCGTCGCGCCGACCGGAGCTTGGGCGCAAGAGCTGCAGCCCCCGGATGCTGGGCCATCGGCGCCGCCAACTGGGGGGCGGCAGCATCGCCAGGGGCAGGATGAAAATGGTCCGCGGCCGGTATTTGGGCGCATCGCGGCCATTCAGGATGGATCTATAAGGATTACGCGGCCGGATGGTTCGGAGACCACGGTCAAGATTACGCCGCAGACGGAATTTCGCCGGGACCGGGAGGCGGCGAAGTTAAAAGATTTTAAGGTGGGCGATGGCGTGCTGGTGCGCGGGGAAGAGAATCCCGACTACAGCGTGACGGCGACGATGGTTGCGGGACGCACCGGCAGTGGCGGACCCGGTGGCGGGCCGAACCGGCAGAATCCGGTGGGCACGCTGGGCAAGGATTTTGTGGTGGGAGAAGTGAAAGCCATCGATCCTCCTAGCATTACCGTGATGCGCACGGACAACGTGAAGCAGTCGTTTGAGTTGAACGAAGAAACTTCTCTGCACAAGGGCCACGACAGCGTAACCATGGCGGACATTCAGGTGGGCGATCATATTTTTGCGCGCGGGGCGCTGGAGCAGAACCAGTTTGTGCCCAAGTCGGTGATGGTGATTGAGCCGGAACAGTGGAAGCGCATGCAGGAGATGGGAATTACTTCGCCGGCAGCGGGGCGGGCGACACAGCAGGGTCAGTCGCAGGGGCAATCGCAAGGAAAGCCGCATGGCGGCACGCAGGGTGGTGCGCCCGCGGGCACGCAGACTGTCGCGCCGGGAGAATCGCCGAGTAACGCGCCGAATAAGCCATCGGAGCCGCCGAATTGAGACTCACGAGCATCGCGAAGATTTTGATGCTTGCGGTGGCGGTATGCATCGGTGAAGCAGCTCGCGCCCAGGATGGCAGCGCCGCGCCACCAAGTACTCCGCCGCTCGGGGCGGATGCGTCGGCGAGTCCGACGTCGGGAGAGCAAGACGGGCGGCCTGCGGCGCAGACCCCTGAAGCGACGGCTGCTCCCCGACCAATCACGTATCAAATTGCGGGAAGCGTGCACTCCGGCAAGACGGCGTTGCCCGGCGTGGTGGTGACTGCGGCGAATACGCTGACGGGCAAGAAATTCTCTGGGGTAACCGCCACGGACGGAACATTTTATTTGACCGGGCTGCCGCGCGGGCGTTACGTGGTGCGCGTGGAATTTATGGGCTTTGCCACGGCGACGCAGGAAGTGGTGCTGAATCCGGAAAATACAGCGGGGAAAGTCGACGTGGAGATGCTGCTGGCTTCGCGCCAGGAGCAGCAGACGAATGCCGCGAGTGCGGCACTGACCGCTGCGGGGCGGGGATTTCAGAATCTGGCGCTGGATAGCGCGCTGTCGTCGTTGTCGGGTGGGGCGATCGCGGCGGGGCAGCCGACGGGCGCGGGCGATGTGGGCGCGCTGCCATTGAATGGCGCAGGTGCGGATGCGCCAACGGAATCCGTGAGCATTACCGGGGCGCAGGGGCGTACACAGGATTTTGGCGCGGGCAACGAAGACGAATTGCAGCAGCGCATTCAAGAGTTTCGCGAGCGGGCGCAACGGGAGGGGTTACTCGGTGGAGGCGGCGGTCCTGGCGGAGGTGGCGGGGCGTTTGGCGGACCTGGAGGCGGCGGGATTTTTTCGATCGGGCGGCTGCCGCAGGGATTCAACGTGAATCAGCCGCACGGCTTTCTGTATTTCAGCGACGACAATGCGTCGCTGGACGCCGCGCCGTACGCGTTGCTGGGGCGGGAGAGCCAGAAGGCGAGTTACAACCAGGCACGGTTTGGCGCCAACATTGGCGGTCCGCTGAATATTCCCAAACTTTTTAACGGCGGCAATAAGACGTTTTTCTTTTTTGGCTGGAATGGCACGCGGGGCAGCACGCCGTACGATTCGTTCTCCAACGTGGCGACGGTTCCGGAACGCGGTGGCGATTTCAGCGCGCTGCTCGGGGCGCCGGTGGTGGGGCCGAACGGGGCGCAGGTGATTAATCAATGTACCGGCCAGCCGGTGCTGACGGGGCAGATTTTTGATCCCACCACAATACGCGTGGTGAACGGGCAGACCTGCAGCAACCCATTTCCGGGGAATAGAATTAGTTCGCCGCTCAGCACGGAAGCGACTAGCTTGCTGAACTACATTCCGCGGCCGAATGCGGCAGGCGCTTCGCAGAATTTTCACTACGTTACCTCGGATGAATCCAACTCCGATGCCATCAGCGTGCGGCTGATTCACAATTTTGCGGGAGGCCGACCGGGCGCTGGTCCGTTTGGCGGCGGTGGAAGAGGCGGCAATCGCGGGCCGCAAAACAATCTCAATTTTGCATTGAACTATTCGCGGACCTCGGCGAATTTGGTGAATGCGTTTCCATCGCTGGCGGGCGGCACGGACACGCAGGGGCTGAATGCCTCCGCGGGCTGGACGTACGGCAAGGGGCGGCTGTCGAATACGGTGCGCGTGACGTATAACCACAACCACGTTTCGACTACAAATTTATATTCCAACATTTTTGATGTGGCGGGGGATGCGGGGATCGGAGGGATCTCTTCGGCTCCATTTGACTGGGGATTGCCGGGAATTAGCTTTAGTTCGTTTAGCGGATTGAGCGATCCGACGCCGCAACGCGAGTTGGACCAGACGTACACGTTCGCCGATACGGTGACATGGCATCGCGGGACGCATAATCTTCGGCTGGGGGCGGATTACCGGCGCATCCTGCAGAGTTTTCGTTCGGCGAAGAATGCGGAGGGCGGTTTTGTGTTTACGGGCTTTGCCACGGCGCTGGGCGGCGACCAGCAAGCGAATCCCGGGACGGGCTCGGACTTTGCGGATTTTCTGCTGGGTTTCCCGCAGCAGAGCAGCATTCAGACGGTCAAGTCCGGCACCGACGCGTTTAATTTTCGCAGCAACTCCTACGATTTTTTTGCGCAGGATGACTGGCGCTGGCGTCCGAGCCTGACCATCAACGCGGGACTGCGCTATGAATACTACGGCCCGTACACAGAAACGGGGAATCGCATCGCCAATCTGGATGTGGCGCCGAATTTTTCCGCGGCTTCGCTGGTGCTGCCCGGCGGCACGGGCGCGTTTTACGGCAGCTATCCGGATTCGCTAGTCCGGCCCGACCGCAATAATTTTGCGCCGCGCATCGGCATTGCGTGGAAGCCGCCGGCGAAATTTTCGGCGAAGACGGTGGTGCGCGCGGGATACGGGATTAATTACAATCTGGCGCAGTACGGCACTATCATCCAGAATTTCGCGTTTCAGCCGCCGTTCGCGGAGACGGCCACGAATATTAGCGCGGCTCCGGGGGCGCTTACGTTGGCGAACGGCTTTCCGCCGATCAATTCCAACATCATCACGAATAATTTTGCGGTCGATCCGAACTACCGCCTGGGTTACGTGCAGGTGTGGAACGTGAACGTCCAAAAGGAAGTGGCCGGGGGCGTGGTGATTAATGTGGGCTACAACGGGGCGAAAGGCACGCACCTGGATTTGGAGCGGGCGCTGGAGATTTCCGGCTTGCAGCCGTTTATTTACGAATCTTCGGAAGGGAATTCGATTTTGCATGCGGGAACGTTTTCGGTGCGTAAGCGGCTGGCGAAGGGTATCGGGCTTGGTGCCACGTACGTTTTTTCCAAATCGATTGACAACGCTGGGTCGATCGGCGGCGGGGCTGTGGTGGTGGCGCAGAATCCTTTTGATATTTCAGCGGACCGCGGACTTTCTAGTTTTGATCAGCGGCACAAAATCACGGGGAATTGGATCTATCAATTGCCGCTGGGAGACAACCATCGCTTCGCGTCGAGTGGGGCGGCGGCGCATATCCTCGGGAATTGGCAGTGGAGCGGGGATTTCACGGTGGCGTCCGGCTTGCCGTTCACGCCGCACGTGCTGGGCAATACGCTGGATATCAATCGCGGCGTCAGTGGGTCGTTGCGCGCGAATTATGTTGTAGGGCAATCCATCGGGGTGACGAATCAGAGTGCGACGGAGTGGTTTAACGTGAACGCATTTTGCGTTCCGCAAACTACCGCGAGTGGGGCGTCCGGCACCGTGCCCACGTGCGTGAATCCCAGCGATTCTCCTTACGGAGATGTAGGCCGCGACATTATTGAGGGGCCCGGGCAGTTCACCGTGGACATGTCCATTAGCAAGACTTTCGTGATTAAGGAATTTCGCGCCTTGGAGTTCCGCGTGACCGCCAGCAATGTGTTTAATACCGTGCAATACACTTCGATCGGCTCGGTGCTGAACTCGCCGAGTTTTGGCGAAGTTACCAGCACGGGAAACATGCGGCGGGTGGCTATGTACGCGCGGTTTCGATTTTGATGAGCATGTCGATGCCTAAACCGAGCAGCTGCACAATGGCGCTGAAGACCATCGCGGCGTGGTTGGGCGTCGCCGCGTTGGTGTCACGGCTCGCTGCGCCAGTTGTGGCGCAGACGCCCAGTGGGCTACCTGCGCCTGCGCAGCTGACGCCACC
Organism: Candidatus Acidiferrum sp.; assembly: GCA_035314845.1. GTDB lineage: Bacteria > Acidobacteriota > Terriglobia > Acidiferrales > UBA7541 > Acidiferrum. Next base: position 15,435 of record DATFYV010000395.1, on the reverse strand, counting down.
CGCACCACAGCCGCAGCAGGAGGTTTCGCCGATTCGCGTGAATAGCGAACTGGTGCTGGTGAACGTGGTGGCGCGCGACAAAAAAGGGAACCTGGTGCGGGATTTGAAGAAGGAAGATTTTTCGCTCTTCGAAGATAACAAGACGCAGCGCATTTCCACCTTCGACTTTGAAAACGTGGATGCATTGCAGACCGCGGGCGCTGCGGATGCCACGGTCACGGGGACGGTGGCGCAAGGCTCATTGTTGCGTTCCACGGAGCAAGGCACGCTGCAAGCGCGCGACCGCCGCTTGATGGTGTTGTTCTTCGATTTCAGCTCCATGGAGCCTGAGGAAATTGATCGCGCCGTGGATGCCGCGAAGAAATTCATTTCGACAAAGATGCAGCCTGCGGACTTGATCGCCGTAGTTTCGCTGGCGAGCAATCTGCAAGTGAATCTGGACTTCAGTGACGACCGCAGCAAGCTGCAGTGGGTGCTGACGGCATTTTCTTCGGGACAAGGGCAAGGCTTTGACAACGGAACCACGGGAAGCGCTGAGGGTGCCGCCGAGACCGGCGGATCGTTCACCGCGGACGATACCGACTATAATACGTTCAACGCCGACCGGAAATTAATCGCCCTGCAATCGGTGATGAAGACTCTTGGCGTGATCCCGCAGAAGAAATCCATCATTTTTTTCAGCAACGGAATCACGCAGCAAGGAGTCGACAATCAATCGGCGCTGCGCGCCGCCACCGCCGCAGCCGTGAAGGCTAACGTCTCCATTTATCCCATGGATATTCGCGGACTTCAGGCGCTGCCTCCCGGCGGGGAAGCGCAATCTGCCAGCTTGCACGGTGTTTCGGCATATTCGGGGGCGTCCATTGTCAACGATCTCAGCGCCAACGCTTCGTCGCAGGACACGCTGTCCACGCTGGCTTCCGATACCGGCGGGAAGGCCTTCTTCGATTCCAACGATTTCACCGGTGTCTTTTCGCAGGTGCAAAAAGACAGTTCCGCGTATTACGTTCTGGGTTTCACGAGCGGCAATCCGGCGAAGGACGGAAAATTCCGGCATCTGCGTGTGCAAATTAATCGCCCGGACATAAAACTCGAATACCGCTCCGGCTACTATGCGGGGCGCGATTTCGTGCATTCGAACCGCGCCGACCGCGAACAGCAACTGGACGACGAACTGGCATCGGAACTTCCGCAAACGGACGTGGCGCTCTACGCCGGCGCAGCCTACTTCCGCCAAGACGATTCGCACTATCAACTGCTCGTTTCGCTGGTGGTCCCCGGCTCGCAAATTCCCTTTGTGCAGCAGAAGGACCGCGACAGTGCCACCATCGACATTATCGGGGAAGTGCGCGTCGAGGGAAAAATTCGCGTCGGGCAACTGCGCGACACCGTGAAACTCGCGCTGGACACCAGCCAGCAAGTGCGCCGTAAGAATGTGCAGTACAACACTTCCTTCCTGCTGGCGCCGGGCAGCTATCATCTGAAATTTGTGGTGCGCGAAAATCAGAATGGACGCATGGGCAGCTTTGAAACCGATGTGCAGGTCCCGGATCTCCGTAAAGTTCCGCTGAAGATGAGTTCGGTTGTGTTGGCCAGCCAGCGCGCTCCGGCGACGACCAAGAAGAATGCCTCGAAACTATTGGTGCAGGACCAAAGCGAACTGGTGCCCAACATCACGCACGTTTTCACGCAGGACCAACATTTATATATGCACTACGAAATCTACGACGCGGCGAAGAGCAAAGGCACGACAGCCCGGCCGGCCGCAGAGCAGGCAGCTGGGAATGGCCAGCCAGCACCGGCGAAGCCGCAGCATGGCGGGGTGCGAGTTTTGTCGAGCATCGAATTCTTGCAGAAGGGCGTGAAAGTGTATGAGACCAAGCCACTGGCCGCCAGCGAGGTAACCGCGCCGGATCGCAAGGCGGTGGTGTTCCAAATCGATATTCCGCTACAGGCGTTGAAGCCCGGGTTTTACACTTGCCAAGTCAATGTGATTGACGATGTTGCGGCCACCTTCGCATTTCCGCGCTGGCCGATCCTAATTAAAGCGCCCGTTCTGGCGACTCCGCCAGCCGACGCTACGACAGGGAAGTAGCTAACGTTTTAGGCCCGGGCAAGATGGGGCGCAGCATGCGCCCCCACGAACGACTGCACTTGCGATCAATCTTCGGTTTCGTGGGTCACCACGTGCACATCCACGGCCGGCGACTCCCGCAAAAACCGGTGGACCACCGACAAATACAAATACTTGCGCCAGTCATGCAGCGGCGCGCGCCCGAAAATCACCTGGGTGATGTGTTTGGCGCGCACGAACTCCGCAATCTCATCGGCCACGCTCGGCCCTTTCAAGCGGATCACCTGCGCGCCGAGACTTTCCGCAAATCGAAAATTGGCCATCAGCGCATTCTGATTTAACTCCCGGGCGCCAAACTCGCGATCCACGTGCACCACGTACAGCTCCGCGTCCATACGCCGGGCCATGCGGGCCGCCCGCGCGATCAGATATTGTCCCGAGGGATTCGCGGAAATGCACACCGCCAGGCGTTCGCGCACCGCCCAGTTCTTCCGAATCTCCTTGTCTTCCATGTACGTTTCGAGGCTGCGATCCACCTGCTCGGCTACCTGCCGCAGAGCTAGTTCGCGCAGAGCAATCAAGTTGCCGCGCCGGAAAAAGTTCGTCAGTGAACGCTCGACCTTTTCCGAGCTGTAGACGTCGCCGCGTTTCATGCGTGCGTGCAGCGCTTCCGGCGTCAGGTCCACCATTACTGTTTCCGCGGCGGTCAGCGGCACCCAGTCCGGCACCGTCTCACGAACCGAAATGCCGGTAATCGAGCGCACGATGGGCGCAATGCTCTCGATGTGCTGGATGTTCAGCGTGGACACCACGTCGATATTGGCAGCGAGCAATTCCTGCACGTCTTCATAGCGTTTGCGGTGCTTGCTTCCCGGAATGTTGGTGTGCGCCAGTTCATCCACCAACACTACTTGCGGGCGTCGCGCCAGAATTCCATCTACATCCATTTCTTCAAATACCGTGCCCTTATATTCCAGCTTCAGGCGCGGCACGCTGGGAATCTGCGTGATCAATTCCTCAATACCCTTGCGTCCGTGCGTCTCCACCACGCCGATAACCACGTCTTCGCCGCGGCTCTTGCGGCGAATCGCTTCACTCAGCATGCTGTAGGTCTTGCCCACACCCGGGGCGTAGCCGAGGAATAGTTTGAAAATTCCCCGGGATTTCTGCGGAGGCGAAGCTACTTCCAGCCAGTCTTCCGGTTTCTTAGCCAAGAACGATTCTTCTCTCTGAAACGGTATTCGCACCGGGCAAATGACGCGTGGCGAACGGCATCTGCTTACGGACCCCGCCTTGCGCGCAGTGGGTTACAATATCGGTATGCAACGGTTTCTCGCCGGAAGAATCTTCGGCTTGGCTGCGTCCTTGGTGCTCGTAGCGGGCATCACCCTGATTTATACCCACGCCGTTCGCGTCAATCAGACCACCGTCGCGCTGTCTTTCCTTTTGGCAATTCTAGCAGTTTCCGCGGTGTGGGGAATGGCCGTCTCGGTGGTAATGTCGCTTGGCGCGGTGCTGGTCTTCAACTATTTCTTTCTGCCGCCCATCCATACTTTCACCATCGCCGACTCGCAAAATTGGGTGGCCCTAGCCGCATTTCTCTTTGTCTCCACCATGGGCAGCCAGCTCTCCGCGCGCATCCGCAAAGAGGCCGACGAAGCCATCAGCCGCCGCCGCGAACTGGAACGCCTCTACAAGTTCAGCCAAAAACTGCTGGGCGAAGGCAACGTTCTCCAGCTCATGAACGCCATCCCCGATTATCTGGTGGAGAGCTTTGAGGCCGGCGCCGCGGAACTTTTTCTGCCGCTGAAAGACAAGTTCTATCGCTCCGGTTTTGGCGCCTCGCATCTCGAGGAAGAAAGCATGAAGGCCGCCTTCGTGCGCGATGAGCCTTCCATTCTGCCGCAGCTATCTTTGTACTTTTTGCCGGTGCGCTTGGGCGTTCGCCCGATTGCCAGTCTGGGCATTTCCGGCGCGCGGCTATCGCGGCAGACCCTCGACGCCATCAGCAGCCTGGTGGCTATTGCGATTGAACGCGCCCGCGCTGTCGAGCAGCTTGGCCAGACCGAAGCGGAACGTCAGGGTGAGCGCCTGAAGTCCGCGCTCCTCGATTCCATCACCCACGATTTTCGTACTCCGTTGACTTCCATGAAGGCCGCGGTCACTAGCCTGCTCTCGACGCCCGCCGAGGACCCCAAGCAGAGCCACGAATTGCTCACCATTATTAACGAAGAGTGCGACCGCCTGAATCATCTGGTGGAAGAAGCCGCGGAAATGGCGCGCCTGGAAGCTGGCGAAGTGCAGCTCAATCTCGAGCCCCACCCCGTCTCCGAAATCGTGGACTCCGCCCTCGCCGAGCTGAAAACCTCGCTCGCCGGCCGCCCCGTGGAGGTGCGCCTGAATCCCGATTTGCCCCCGGTAATCGCCGATTTCGACCGCTCCCGCGACGTGCTCATGAAACTTGTGGACAACGCCAATCTGTACTCGCCCAAAGGCCAGCCCATCACCATCTCCGCCGAGCAGTCCGGCGACCAGGTGACAACAAGCGTCGCCGATCGCGGCCCGGGTATTGACGAATTCGAGCAGGGCATGATCTTTGACAAATTTTATCGTGGCAAGGACCAGCGCTATCTTATACGCGGCTCCGGCATGGGTCTGCCCATCGCCAAAGCTATCGTTACCGCGCATCGCGGCAATATTTCCGTGACCAGTCAACTCGGCAGCGGGTCGGTTTTCTCTTTCAGTCTTCCAGTCGCTCGCACCGCGGAGGCCCGGTGAGCTCGCGATGAACGCCGCCAACATTTTGGTCGTCGACGACGAGCCACAGATTCGTCGCGTGTTGCGCTCCACCCTCGCGGCACACGGTTACGTCCTGACCGACGCGAAAACCGGTGAAGAAGCCGTGGACATAGTGCGCAAATCCAAGCCCGACTTGATCCTGCTGGATTTAAACATGCCGGGAATGAACGGTATTGAGACCTGCCGCGAGATTCGCGCTTTTTCGAGCGCGCCCATCATCATGCTGACGGTGCGCAACACCGAGCGCGACAAAGTGCAAGCCCTCGACGCCGGCGCCGACGATTATGTCGTGAAGCCTTTCAGTATCGAAGAATTGCTCGCCCGCGTGCGCGCCAGCTTGCGCCGTTATTCCGCGGGAGAAGCGCTTCCGCCCTTCATTGCCAAAGACCTCACCATGGATTTTGAAAGCCGCCGCTTGGAAGTTCGCGGCGAAGAAGTGCACCTGACGCCCAAAGAATTCGACGTGATGAAGCATTTGGTGATGAATCAAGGCAAGCCGCTCACCCACCGCCGCTTGCTACAAGCCGTGTGGGGGCCGGATTATGGAGAAGAAACCGAAAACCTGCGCGTAGTCATTAATCAATTACGAAAAAAAATCGAAGCCGATCCCACGCATCCAAAATTTATCCTGACTGAACCGTGGGTTGGTTACCGCTTCCAGCCGCCAAAGAGCTCCGCGCGCAAATCGTAGAAGCTCTTGGGGGGTTCACTGCTGTTCGTGCTGTATCATTCGCTTTCTAAGGAAGTGCGTCATGCGATTGAACCCTCATCTGACCTTCAACGGCGAATGCGCGGCGGCTTTCACCTTCTACGAGCAGTGCCTACATGGCAAAATCACGGTGATGATGACATATGGGAATTCGCCCATGGCTGCACAAGCGCCGCCCGGCCAGCACGGCAAAATTCTTCACGCCACGCTGGATCTGGGCGAGCAGCGATTGACGGGAGGAGATGCCCTCTCAGACGACTATCGACAGCCTCAGGGATTTTCCGTGATGCTGCAAATCGCGGAAGCGGCGGAAGCGGAGCGCATCTTCAAAGCTCTGGTGGAAAAGGGGCACGTGCAGGTGCCCGTGCAGGAAACCTTTTGGGCGCTGCGCTTCGGCATGCTGGTCGATCAGTTCGGCACGCCGTGGATGATCAATTGCGGAAAAGCGACCTGACGCTGCGCTTCCAGAAAGCGCACCTCCGATCAAAAGGGAATCGGTGAAAAGCGGCAGCGCTTGTGTTTTGAGCTTTCTTTGCTTCGTTTACTTCTTTACTTCGCCTTTTCCTTGCAACTCCAAATTCAACTCCAAAACATTCACGCGGGGCTCCCCCAAAATCCCGAACTGCCGAGCCTGCGTATGCTGTGCCACGATAGCCCGCAACTCCGCAGCGTCCATCCCGCGCTCTTTGGCCACGCGCGGAATCTGAAATTCCGCGGCGTCCGGCGAAATATCCGGATCCAGCCCCGACGCGGAACTCGTCACCAAATCCACGGGAATCGCCGCGCCCGGATTTTCCGTCTGCAATCGCGCCACGTCGCCCTTCACGCGATCCAGCAGCGCGTGATTGGTTGGCCCCAGATTCGCCGAGCCGGAATTGGCGGCGTCGTAGCCGTCTCCTGCGCCCGAAGGGCGCGAATGAAAGTATCCCGCACCGGTAAACGCTTGCCCCAGCAATCGTGAGCCCACCAGGGTGCCGTGTTCATAAATCAAACTTCCGTTGGCCTTGGAAGGGAAGAGCACTTGCGCCAGCCCCGTCACCACTAAGGGATAAATCAGGCCGAACAGGACGGTCGTAACGATCGTCATCAGCACGGCAATTTTTAGAGTTTGTTTCATCGCGTCCTCAGACCATGTGCATGTAGCGGATAATCAAATCGATCAGCTTAATGCCGATGAAGGGCGCAATCACTCCACCGAGGCCGTAAATAACCACGTTGCGCCGCAGTAGCGCCGCCGCGCCCAGGGGCCGGTACCGCACCCCGCGCAGGGCTAAGGGAATCAGCACGATGATGATCAAGGCATTGAAAATCACCGCCGAAAGAATCGCCGACTGCGGCGTGGCCAGATGCATCACGTTCAAGACTTCCAGTTGCGGAAAGGCCGCCGCGAACATTGCTGGAATGATCGCAAAATATTTGGCTACGTCATTCGCCACGGAAAAGGTAGTCAGCGCCCCGCGCGTAATCAACAACTGTTTGCCAATCTCCACGATCTCAATCAACTTGGTGGGATTGGAATCCAGGTCCACCATGTTTCCGGCTTCTTTCGCCGCCTGCGTGCCGGTGTTCATGGCCACGCCCACGTCCGCCTGGGCCAGCGCGGGGGCGTCGTTGGTGCCGTCGCCGGTCATAGCCACCAGCTTGCCCTTGGCTTGCTCGCGCTTGATCAGCGCCATTTTGTCTTCGGGCTTGGCCTCCGCCAGAAAATCATCCACACCCGCTTGCCGCGCGATCGCTGCCGCGGTCAAGGGATTGTCCCCGGTAATCATCATGGTGCGAATGCCCATGGCGCGCAGATGATCGAAGCGTTCGCGCATCCCGCCCTTCACGATGTCGGTTAGCGCAATCACGCCCAGCACTTTCCAATTTTCCGTTACCAGGAGTGGCGTGCCTCCGCCGTTGGAGATTTCCGCCACGTGCTGTTCCGTCTCCGCCGGTACGCTCTGCCCGCGCTCCGCAACATAGCGCGCAATAGCTTCCTTCGCGCCCTTGCGAATCTCTACGCCGTCCAGATTTACGCCGGACATCCGCGTCTGCGCCGTGAAGGGCACGAAGGTAGTCTCCCGCGAGGATAAATCCCGGCCGCGCAAACCGTATTTCTCCTTGGCCAGCACCACAATTGAGCGCCCCTCGGGCGTTTCATCCGCCAGGGAAGCCAGTTGCGCGGCATTGGCCAAATCCTTTTCATCCACGCCGGGCGCTGGCACAAACACCGTCGCCGCGCGATTCCCCAGCGTGATGGTCCCGGTCTTATCCAGCAGCAGAATATCCACGTCGCCCGCGGCTTCCACGGCTCGCCCGGACATGGCCAAAACATTACGGCGCACCAGCCGGTCCATGCCCGCAATGCCAATCGCCGAGAGCAATCCCCCGATGGTCGTGGGAATCAGGCACACCAGCAGCGCCACTAGCACAAACAAACTCTGCGGCGCTCCGGAATACACCGCAAAGGGCTGCAGGGTCACCACTGCAAGCAAAAACAAAATCGTCAGTCCGGCGAGCAAGATATTCAGCGCAATCTCGTTTGGCGTTTTCTGCCTTTCCGCGCCTTCTACCAGCTTGATCATGCGATCGATAAATGTCTCTCCGGGGTTCGAAGTAATCTTCACGCGAATCTCGTCGGACAAGACCCGCGTCCCGCCCGTCACTGCCGAGCGATCCCCGCCCGATTCGCGAATCACCGGCGCGGATTCACCGGTAATCGCCGACTCGTCCACCGAAGCGATGCCTTCGATCACTTCGCCATCGCCGGGAATCATCTCTCCCGCCACCACGAGAACAATGTCCCCCGCGCGCAACTTTGACCCGGCCACTTCTTCCGTCTCGCCATTGTCCTTCAAGCGATGCGCCACGGTTTCCGCGCGCGCTTTGCGCAGTGTATCGGCCTGCGCCTTGCCGCGACCCTCGGCCATGGCCTCGGCAAAATTCGCAAACAGCAGGGTGAACCACAGCCAAATGGTAATCTGAAGGCTGAACGCGAATCCCGCGGCGTGGTGTATCACGCCATCGATCAGGTCGATGCTGGCCGCTACCGCGCCCACTTCCACCACAAACATCACGGGATTTTTCCACATCAGGCGCGGGTCCAGTTTCAACACCGAATCCCACATCGCGCGCAGCAGCAACGCGCCGTCGGTGAACGAAGAACTTCGCGAATGTCCAGTTGGGCTCATGATGGATTAAAAGGATCTCCCTGCCAGCATCAATAAATGTTCCAGGATCGGGCCAAGACTCAGCGCGGGAAAAAACGTCAGCGCGCCGATGATCACCACGGTGGAAACCAATAAAGCGGAAAACAGCGGCGTGGTTACCGGAAATGTTCCTGCCGATTCTGGTACGTGCTTTTTGCGGGCCAAACTCCCGGCAATCGCCAGGATCGGAATCACCGCAAAGAACCGCCCCAACAGTGTGGAGATGCCCGTGGTCACGTTAAACCACGGAGTGTTGGCGTTAATGCCGGCGAATGCCGAACCGTTATTTCCCGTGGCCGATGTAAACGCATAAAGCATCTGCGACAGCCCATGCGGTCCTGGATTGGAAATGCTGGAGGTTCCAAATGCCGAAACCGAAGACACCGCGGAAAAGAGCAGCACCGTCAGGGGGAAAATCAAAATCGAAAGCGCCGCCATCTTTACGTCATACGCTTCAATCTTCTTGCCCAAATATTCCGGTGTCCTACCCACCATCAAGCCGGCAAGAAACACTGCCAGAATCACAAACACCAGCATGCCGTAGAGCCCCGAGCCCACCCCGCCAAATACCACTTCACCCAGCAAAATATTTACCAGCGGCACCAGACCGCCCAGCGGGGTAAAGGAGTCATGCCACCCGTTGATGGCCCCGCAGCTGGCATCCGTGGTCACCGTCGCAAAAAGCGCGGAGTTCGCGATGCCAAAGCGCACTTCCTTGCCTTCCATATTTCCGCCGGACTGTGTAGCGCTGACCTGCTGATTGACTCCCGTCAACAAGGGATTCCCGCGCGCTTCCGCCCAATACGCGGTGCACACGCCTACAAAAAACAAGGAAAGCATCGCGGCCCACACCGCCCAGCCGTGGCGCTGCGACTTCGTCATGCGCCCCAGGGTGTATGTCAATCCTGACGGGATGGCGAAAATCAAAAACATCTGCAAGAAATTGGCAAACGGCGTGGGATTCTCAAAGGGATGCGCGCTATTGGCATTAAAAAATCCTCCGCCATTGGTCCCAAACATTTTGATGGCTTCCTGCGAGGCGGCCGGACCAGTGGCAATTACCTGCTGCGTAATGACTTTGCTCGTAGTCTTGCCATCCGCGCCCGTAGAGGAAATCGTCTGCGGTTCCACCACCTGCGCCACCGCGTAAGGCTTCAAATTCTGCACCACGCCCTGTGATACAAAAATCAATGCAATCAGCAAACACGCCGGCAGCAGTACCCACAAAAAGCAGCGTGTCAAATCCACCCAAAAATTCCCGATGGTCGCGGACTCTCGCCGCGAAATGCCGCGAATCAGTGCAATCGCCAGAGCAATCCCCACCGCCGCCGACGCAAAGTTGTGATAGGCCAGCCCGGCCATCTGCGTCAGGTAACTCATCGTCGTTTCCGGCACGTACGCCTGCCAATTGGTGTTGGTGGTAAACGACGCCGCGGTATTCCATGCCACGTACGGCTCGACGTTCACAAACTTCTGCGGATTCAGCGGCAGCCACAGCTGCACGCGCTCCATCAAGTACAGCAGCAGCATGGATACGCCGCTAAAGGCCAGCATGGCCATGCCGTATTCCTTCCACCGCATTTCGCGCGTTTCTTCCACGCCGCAAAGTTTGTAGATCAGCTTCTCGACTGGCCGCAAGATAAAATCCAGAAACGTCTTCTCGCGCTCAAACACCCGCACCATGAAAACGCCCAGCGGCTTGGTCACCAGAAAAATCGCCGCCACGAACAACCCAATCTGAAACCACCCATTCGCGGTCATAACTAAAATTTCTCCGGCTTCAGCAGCGCAAACAGCAAATACCCGAACAACAGCACGCACACCACGATCAGCAGCACATTTCCCGTCATCGGAATACTCCCGTCACTTCAACCGCTCGCAAGCCCGCACGTAAAGTATCGCGATCGCGAAAAACACCACGGTAACCGCCACGAACATGAGGTCGCGCACAAACACTCCTCTTCTCTGCAAAAGTCTATCGCCTGCAATCTTAGGAAACGGTGAGTCCCGCCTAAAGATTTTGTTAGCAGTCGTGCTCTAAGGGTTCCTACAGGATGGGCTGCACTAACTTCGGGTAAGCGTGGGATAGTGCCACTATCCTGCCACCGCTAACCTCGGAATCGTCTCACAAACTACCGGAGGAACCCATGGAAACCGCAGCGCTCAAGGAACTTTTCATCGACGAACTCAGGGATCTTTACAACGCAGAAAATCAGCTCATCAAAGCTCTTCCTAAAATGGCCAAAGCCGCCAATTCCGAAGAACTCCGCGCAGGCTTCGAGGAGCATCTCGAACAAACCAAAGGCCACGCGCAACGCATCGAGCAAATCTTCCAAACCCTCGGCGAAAAGCCCACCGGCAAGAAGTGCAAAGCTATGGAAGGCCTGGTCGAAGAAGGCTCTGAAACCATGAACGAAGACTTTGCCGGGGAAGTGAAGGATGCCGCCCTCATCGGCGCCGCCCGCCGCGTCGAGCACTATGAAATCGCTGCCTACAGCACGGTTCTCAAATTCGCGGAGATGCTCAGTCACGATGAAGCCGCGCAACTCCTCGAGCAAACCCTCGAAGAAGAGACCGAAACCGACGAAAAACTAGCTGGCTTGGTCGATGAATTTACCGTCGATGCGTCCAGCTCCAAGGAAACGGAAGAGGACGACGAGATCGCTGGCGAGAATCAAAAGAAGTCCCGCTCCGCCCGCGCATAGCCAAGAGTGCGTAAGCAACCACGCCCTTACCATCCGGACGCCGGGCCGAAAGGCTCCGTCCGGATTTTTTATCCCTCTTGAAAAAATGTGTTGCGTCACAACGCTGGCAGAGAGAAACTCTCACGGGCAAGGGCATCAGTCTCTCAGTACTGAATCGATTCAACCCTTCCCAAGAGAGCCTGCGTGATGAACCGTTCGATCGTTAGTTTCTGTTTGCTCGCCTGCTGCGCCGCGCTTTCCCAAGCCTCTCCCCCGCCGCAAAACGCCTGCGCCGGCGACCCCGATCATCCCCGCCAACTCTTCAACGGCAAAGATCTCACCGGCTGGAAGCACGTCGGCCCGGGCAACATGACCGTCGAGCCCGACGGCCTCATTCACACTCACGGCGGCATGGGCCTCCTATATTGGACGGGCGGTAAAGTCGGCAATTGCAAAATTCACGTGGTCTACCGCATGCGTGATGAAAACGACAACTCCGGTGTTTTCATTCGCATCCCCCTCGAGCCGCGCGAAGAGTGGATGCCCGTGCACTACGGCTTCGAAGTCCAAATCGACAATCACCCCGAAACCTCCAACGAAGACGAATACCACCAGACCGGCATGCTCTACTCCCTCACCAAGCCGTTGGCCAAAGCCTGGAAGCCCGGCCCCGAGTGGAACACCATGGACATCACTCTCGAGGGGCCGCGAACCATCGTGGTCCTCAACGGCACAAAAATCACCGACTACACTGACGGCGACCCCGTCCCCGAACGCAAATTCGATTTCGAACCGCAACGCGGCCCGCGCCCCGATTTCGGTTTCATCGGCCTGCAAAACCACAGCGACAACGACATTGTCTTTTTCAAGGAAGTCTCCATCGCCCCGCTAAAGAAGAAATCCTCTGGCCCGGCGAAGCCATGGCAGCGCCAGCCGTCTTTGTAGGCGATTTTGTAGGTGCCGGACTTTAGTCCGGCGGCGGCATGAAAACAGACGGAGAATTAAATTTCGCAAAATCGTTTCGAACTCGTTGCAACTCTCTCGGAGAAGAAATCATATGAAAAATAAAGCCGATGTCTCCCGCCGCAGATTTTTGCAAACCACTACTGCCGCAGCCGCCGGCGGTCTCCTGGCGGCCTCGAAGGCGAAAGCGAACAACATTATTCCGCTCGATCCCCATCCCTACACCACTGCCCAGCAATCCGCAACTCCCAGCGACCGCGTCCGCTTCGCTAGCATTGGCATTGGCATGCAAGGCTCCGGCCTCCTCGGCAGCGCCATCACCCTGCCGGGCGTCGAATGCGTCGGCGCCGCCGATCTCTACGACGGGCGCCACACCCTGGCACGGGAAATCACCAATAACTCTAATCTTCCCGTCACTCGCCACTATCAAGAACTCCTCGATCGCAAGGACATCGACTGCATCGTCGCAGCCGTCCCGGACCATTGGCACAAACGCGTGGTCGTCGACGCCTGCAACGCAGGCAAAGACATCTATTGCGAAAAGCCAATGTCGCACTCAGCCGAACAAGGTTTCGACATGGTTGCCGCCGCGCAAAAAAATAATCGCATCGTGCAAATTGGCTCCCAGCGCGTCAGCTCCGTCCTCGGTGCCAAAGCTCGCGACCTCTATCACGAAGGCGTAATCGGCGACGTGGAAATGGTCGAGCTAACTCTGGGCCGCAACGATCCCACCGGCGCCTGGGAATATCCCCCGCCCCCAGATCTTTCTCCGGAAACTCTGGATTGGGACACTTGGCTAAACGACGCCCCCAAAATCCCCTTCAACAATCTCCACTTTGCCCGCTGGCGCTGCTGGAAGGAATACGGCACCGGCGTAGGCGGCGACCTTATGGTTCACCTATTGAGCGGCATGCAGTTTACCCTAGGCTGGAACGAAATCCCCCGCAGCGCGCAAGCCCTCGGCGGCATCTTCCGTTGGCCCGACGGCCGTAACATGCCTGATCTCCACGTCGTCCTCTTCGACTATCATGGCGTCCCCGTCTACGTCCGCCTCGGTCTCGGCACGGAAACTCCTGAGCTAGCAAGATTCATGGGCCCCAAGGGCATCCTCGACACCGGCGAATACGATATCCGCGTCTCCCCGCAGCGCGGCATTGACACCAGCCCCAGCTACTACACCTCCAGCTATCCGCAAAAACTCCGCGACGCCTACATCAAACAATGGCACGCTGAGCACGACCCCGCCGTCGGCAAAGAACCTTTCTTCGCCGACACCATTTACAAAGGCTGGGACTGGGACGACATGCGCCCGCATCTCTGGAATTTCTTCCAATCCGTAAAATCCCGAAAACCCGTCACCGAAGACGCCGTCTTCGGCAACCACGCCGCCATCGCCTGCCACATGGCCAACGAATCCTACTTCCGCAAAAGGCCCGTCTACTGGGACGCGCAAAAACGTGCCATCGTGTAATCTTTGTTGAATCTTTCGTAGGCGCCGGACTTGAGTCCGGCCGCGTGAAGATTCGAGCACAAAACAATAAATGAACTTCGCCAATCTCGATCATCACGCCTTACTAACCGTAGCCATAGCCGAAGCCCGCAAAGGGCTCTCGGAAAACGGCATCCCCATAGGAGCGGCGATTTTTGACGCCGAAGGGAATCTCCTAGGCGCCGGCCACAACCGCCGCGTCCAACACAACGATCCCAGCGCCCACGGCGAAACCGACGCCTTCCGCAACGCCGGCCGCCAGCGCACTTACCGCGACAAAATCATGGTCACCACCCTGGCCCCCTGCTGGTACTGCAGCGGCTTGGTCCGCCAATTCGGCTTCCGCACTCTAATCGTCGGCGAATCCCAAAATTTCCAAGGCGGCCTAACCTGGCTGCGCGATCTAGGCGTAAACGTAATCGACCTAAACAATCAGGAATGCGTCACCCTCTTAGCCAACTACATCCAAAATAATCCGCAAATCTGGCACGAAGACATCGGCGAGGAATAGCCGTGGTAGCGGCCGCCTTCCTAGGCGGGCGCCTTAAAGTACGCCCAGAATCCAACCTTCAATCTGGGCGTGGCGTCGCTCCTCCGGTTCCAATCTAGGCTCGAAAAGCCGCACAAGACCGCCGTCACGACCGCTTTGCCGAAAATACTCCGCCACCGCGTACGCATCATGCTGGTCGGATGTCCGCTCTTGCTTTGCGAAACTGTGGTTCCACAGCGCGGGGTAAACTTCCGCCACAACGGATTTTCCCTCAGGTATGCTCCACCCATCGAACGGCCAGAAATGCACTCTTTCCCTCGTTCGTTCCCGTACGTAGCGCAGCCAGGGAATTCCCGCATGCGTCGAATGCGCAACGGACCCTGGCACGTGAAAGTGGAAGACCGACTTCGCGCGTGCTCGCACTTCCGTAATCCGCCGCCAACGCGGACTTCCACACCGCGCCGCAGCGTTTCCGCAAACTCCTTCTTGAACGAAACATACGTACGTCTCTGCTTTGTCCGTCGGCCAATGCTTTTGAAAATCGTCCAGAAACGTATCCCAATCGTGTCGCAGATCATATTTCTCAAAATACTGCAAAGGGAAGGAAAACCCGTGATCGACACCAACGAGGGTGGTCTCCTCCTTGTTTAGTTTTTGCGTCAACCACCGAGCAATACCCGATCGCGTCCAGTACTTCTTCGGACCGGTCGGAGGTTGCACTTCAGATGCGCCTCGCGATGTCGTTGCTTCATACACCCGCAGATTCTTCAGACTGCTCTCGGCTGTTTCCGCGCCCGAATAATCGATACCTACGTAGCTGTCAAAAACGAAACTCACCAGTTACTCCCCGAGTAATTACGGAGCGAAAACTTCGACTCGCCACGCGTCACTCGCCGCTCTATTCCATCCAACCCTTCTTCTCATCTATTACCGCTACACGCTTGTCTCCGCGGCCCTCCGCGAACTTTGCGTCTCTGAATTATCCTTTCTTCGCTCCCTCGTACAACGATCCCGTAAACGCCAGCAACCGCGCATC
>DATFYV010000394.1:0-4647 GCA_035314845.1 Candidatus Acidiferrum sp. | reverse complement strand
CGGATGAACTCCAATCACCTGTTTGATTTCATCCTAGCGGAGTTTGAGATTGTGTGCGACTCGCGCACCAAGAGCCAGCAGCTGATGAAGCTGAATCAGTGGCTGCTGGAGCGCTATCGCAACGGCGAGACCGCAGTGGTGATCATCGATGAAGCGCAGAATCTCAGCTACCCGGTGCTGGAAGAAATCCGCCTGCTGACCAACCTGGAGACCTCGACCGATAAATTGCTCCAGATCGTGCTTTCCGGACAGCCGGAACTGGAAGAAAAACTGAAACTGCCGCAACTGCGGCAAATGCGGCAGCGGATTATGCTGCGCTGCAAGACCTCACCCTTAACCACCGAGCAGACGTTCAGTTACATCAACGAACGCTTGCGCATCGCCGGCGCCAAGAACGGCGACCAGATTTTCAGCAAGGACGCGGTGGAAACCATTCACCTGTACTCGCTGGGCATTCCGCGCGTGATCAATCTTCTGTGCGAGCATGCGCTGGTGAATTCTTATGTCGAGCAGCAAAAAGTGGTCAGCGGCAAAGTGATTGAAGACGTGGCGCGCGAGTTTCAGCTGGACGAAGTCGAGCCGGTGGCGCCCGCGGGCAGCACCCGCCCGGATGCTGACGTCTACAATTCGGAATCGTTTTTGCAAAACCTGGGAGAGGCGCTCTCGCGGTTTCGCGCGAATCCACCAGCTACTACCCGCGAAAGAAAATAACAGCGAGCCGCACCTGCGAGTACCGGTGCGATGCGTTGGTGTCCTGCGCACACGCAACTTTATCGCATGCATTAGCTGATACCATTGCCGACGACAGGAGAAGCTGGAGATGCGTTATCTGGTGACCGGTGGAGCTGGATTTATCGGCTCCAACATGGTGGACGAACTGGTACGGCGCGGCGCTTCCGTCGCAGTGCTCGATGATCTTTCCGCCGGCAAGGAATCGAACCTCGCCGCGGTACGCGACAAAATCGATTTTCATTTGGGCAGCATCACGAACCTCGAGACCGTGCAAAAGGCCTGCTCCGGGGCAGATTTTGTAATTCATCTGGCGGCGCGAACCTCTGTCCCGCGCTCGGTAAAAGATCCCATCGAATCCAACCGTGTAAATATCGATGGCACGCTCAACGTGCTGGTGGCGGCGCGGGATGCCAAGGTGCGCCGCGTGGTGTATGCGGCGTCGTCCTCGGTATACGGCGAGACACCCACTTTGCCAAAAGTGGAAACCATGCAGCCGGCTCCGATCTCGCCTTACGGCGTGACCAAGTATGTGGGCGAACTGTATGCGCAGGTGTTTGGGCGGGTGTACGGGCTGGAAAATGCCTGCGTGCGCTTCTTCAACGTGTTTGGGCCGCGCCAGGACCCCACCTCGCAATATTCCGGCGTGCTGTCGCGTTTTATGCTCGCGGTGCTCGAAGGGCAGACGCCCGTGATTTATGGAGACGGCGAACAGTCGCGGGATTTTACCTTCGTGGGCAACGTGGTGGACGAAACGCTGCGTGCTTGCGAAGCCAAGGATGCCTCCGGGAAAGTGTTTAATGGCGGGACCGGAGCGCGCATCACCCTGAATCAAGTCTTGCTGGATCTTGGCAAGATCACTGGGAAGAAAATTACCGCGAAGCACGATCCGCCGCGCAACGGCGACATCCTGCATTCGCAAGCCGACATTTCGCTGGCGCGCGCGGTACTCGGCTATGAGCCGAAGGTGCAGTTTGAAGAAGGCTTGCGGCGCACTTGGGATTGGTACAAAGAAAACTACGGTTAGAAATAACGCGTACGGAGAGCGACTGTGTCCGTGGCGCCAAGACCGCGGGGGATTTCGCGTAGCGCGCAGTGGCATATCGTAACGTCAGATGACTTCTCCTCCCAGCCGGCGGTTTTGGTCCACCACAAAACTTGGCGCCAGCTGTCTTTTGCTGTGGCTGGGCATTTTCGCCGCGACGTTGTGGCCTTTCAATCCGTTTCCCAACAATCAAGTGCAATGGCTCACGGATATGAACGGAATCCACATCGGGAAAAGCGGGACGTTGTCCAGTTCCAGCCCTTTCCCCGGCGAACCTGCCAACGATGGGCGCGATTGCAGCGTGGAAATTCTCTTGCGCGCAGACAATTTGGCCGATGTGCACACGTTCCTGAGCTTCTATGCACCCGGCGATTGGCTGCCGTTTGAATTACGGCAGTACGGCCAGGGCTTGCTGATTTTTCGCCGCTTTCGCGACGCGCGGAATCATGTGTCCGGCGCGGAAGTCGACCTTGAGCATGTGTTTCACCGTGGCAGCGCCACGTTGATCAGCATCACCTCCGGCGCACGCGGTACCAAGGTGTACGTCAATGGCCAACTGGCGCAAACGGCGGCGGGCTATCACATTTCCAGCAGCAATTTTTCCGGCGAGCTGCTGCTAGGCACGGCCCCGATTACCTACGATGCGTGGTCCGGAGACCTTCGCGGGCTGGCTTTTTACAGGCAGGAACTGAATGCCACACAAGTACAGCAGCATTTTTACGAATGGTCGGAGTCCGGAACACTGAGCGCCGACACAGCGGAGGAGGTGCTGGCGCAATACTTTTTTGATGAGCGCTCCGGAACGATTGTGCACAATCAGGTCGCGGGCATGCCGGACCTGATGATTCCGCGATATTTCCAGGTGCCGCACAAAGGCATCCTGCTTCCTCCGTGGCGGGAGATCACGCCGCTGTGGATTTATGTCGATGACCTGGCCAGGAATATTACTGGGTTCGTGCCGTTGGGCATGGTGCTTTATCTGTATCTCTTGCGCCTACGCCCAGCGAGACAGGCCGTGGTGCTGACCATTGTGTTAGGAGGGTTGACGAGCCTGGCCATTGAAGTTTTGCAAGCGTATATCCCGCAACGCGTGTCCGGAACGACCGATATCATCACCAACACACTGGGAACAGGCCTGGGGGTGTTGCTCTTGCAACCCAGGCCAATCGGGGTAATGCTTGCAACTTGGGGCCTTATAGCGGCACCTTGGGGCGCCAAGTCTTCGGCAACAGAGCGGATACGTTGACTTGGTGCGGGCGGTCGCCATGTGGCGCCTCGGGACACGAGGTTGCGCCCCGGAGCTTGCTGCGTCTGCCGATGAACCGCATAGCCCAGCAAAAGATGGATTTGTGCGTTGCGTGTGCGCGCGCCTGCACGGCGCACGCCGTAGCGGAGTCCCCTCAGGCCTGGGCCACACAGAGGGCGTATGGCTGAACGTGAAAACACGGCGGGCAGCGCGCCGGAATTCAGCGTGGTGATCGCCGCGTATAACGATTGGGGGCCGCTCAACGAGTGTTTGCGCTCGCTTGCGGAGCAGCGAGGCGCGCCCAGTTTTGAAGTAGTGGTGGTGGATGATGGTAGCCGGAGCGAGGCGCCGGAATTTATTCGGGCATGGTCGCGCCACTATCCGCTGTCGGTGGCGCGGCAAGAGCATGCCGGAATCGCTGCGGCGCGAAATCGCGGAGCGCAGAGCGCTCGTGGCGCGACACTGATATCCGTGGACGCCGACTGCAAACTCGAGAAAGATTGTCTGGCATCGCTGGCAGTGACGCTGGCGGAACATCCGCAACGGAATTATTTTCAACTGCACATCGTTGGCGATTGCGCGCGACTGGTGGGCCGCGCCGAAGAGTTGCGGCTGATCGTGGTGCAGAGCCACCTGCGGCAGCCCGACGGATGCATCCGGTACATGAATACCGCGGGATTTGCGATGCGCCGGACCAAGGGGCCGTCGGCCGAAGGGCTATTTGATCCCGCCGCGCTGCGTGGGGAAGACACGCTCTTCCTGGCGCACCTGATGCAAAGCGGAGAACTGCCGTGGTTCGCGGAAAAAGCGGTCGTGCAGCATGCCATTCCGCTGAACCTGTTGCAGTGCTGCCTGAAAGATATTCGCACCGCGTATCTGGAGGCGGGGACTTACGACGCGATCGCCGCGATGGGCGTGAGGGTTCGGGTGACGCACCGGGAGCGGGTGGACATGCTGCGGTCTACGTGGAGGACTGCGGCGCAAGGATCCATTGGGCGGACGGCCTGGCTGGTACTATTGGTGCGGCAAGTTCTACGGCTGGTGGTGCTGAAACTTGCGCAGGTCTCGGGATTGCGAGTGCATTCGCGGGTAGCCGCGAAGTCGTCTTAAGCGGTTTGAGTTGTCCTGGCGGGTGCGAAAACGGGAATTCGCGGAGGGTACCCCTGGATTTTGTGAATGTTCATTCTGTGGGAGTTAAAGTCCTTTGTTTTGATACACTTTTACAGGCATTCCTTCTACAATAGTTACAGAAGCAGTATATTCTCTACTCCGCCACCTTTGCGAAGTTTTCGCAAAAATGCCAAGAGAAGCTCCCGGGAGGCGACGCAAATATTCGAGAATCTCCGGGTGATGGTGCTGAAAAATAAGGAGTTTAGGGTCGAAAACGGGAAGCGGGTAGGCGCACTTTTCTACTCGGTAAGTATACAAGATTGTGAAGTATTGTCAAGCTAAATTTCATAGATTTTTTAGTTGCGGGCATTTGGGAGGCGGTTATGAAGGATTGCCGGGAGTTTTATATTGGCGGGAAATGGGTGGCGCCCGTTCACGCGCGGGATTTTGCGGTGGAGAATCCGGCTACGGAAGAACGGATCGCCACGATTTCGCTGGGTAGCGCGGCGGATGTGGA
>DATFYV010000393.1:0-3584 GCA_035314845.1 Candidatus Acidiferrum sp. | reverse complement strand
CTGGTTTTTGCCTGGTGATTTTCCCGCTGCTATAGGGGTTTTTCACCTGTTCGGCCCCGTCCCCCTGCCGGGCCATCGTAAACGGGTACCGCGCCCGGATCGGAAATCGCGAAAACTCGCGAGCACGCTTATGGCTGAAGTGGCGATTGTCGGTGGTGGACCGTCCGGTGCAATGTGCGGGGAGCAGTTGGCCCGCGCGGGGCACAAGGTAAAAATCTTTGATGAGCACCTGGCGTGGGAAAAGCCCTGTGGCGGCGGACTGACGCACAAAGCCATCACCAGCTTCCCTTTTCTGCTCGACAACCCCTATCCCAAAAAACTGGTGCGCGCCGTGCAGCTCATCGCCAGCGACGAGCAGAGCGTGACCATGAAGATGGCCCATCCCATCGTGATTTATTCGCGCACGGTGCTGAATGGCCTGCTGCTCTCGCGTGCCGAGGAAGCCGGATGCCGCGTGCAACGCTCCCACGTCATTGGTGTGGACACAAGCGGTGACAAGCCGCGCTTTTGCGCAGACGGTGAATGGCACAACACCGACTACCTGGTACTGGCCGCGGGGGCGCGCAATCAATTGCTCCCAGAGACCCGCCCGTTGCAGCGCGACGAACTGGAAATGACGCAGGGCTATTTCGTCCCGGAGACCGCCGACGCCATCACGATCAAATTCCTGCCGCATTTTGAGGGCTATATCTGGTCGTTTCCGCGGCAGGACCATCTGTCGGTGGGCATTTGCGGGAGCATGTCCGCGCATACCAGCGCGGAGCTGAAGTTGCACCTCGGCACCTTCGTTGATCGGCAAAAAATCTCCACGGAGGGCGCGAAGTTCTACAGCCACGTGCTGCCTTCTCCGCAGGAACACACTTTATCGCAGCGTCCGGTGGTGGGGCGCAACTGGGCCATGATCGGCGACGCCGCGGCGTGCGTGGACCCGCTCACGGGCGAAGGACTATTTTATGCCCTACGTTCCGGCGAACTGCTGGGGCGCGCACTGGCGGAAGGCTGTCCGGAAAAATATCCCGCGCGCATGAAAGCAGCGTTTTCCGCGGAGCTGGAGTTTGCGGCGCGCATTGTGCGGCGTTTCTATCGCGGCTCTTTCCTGGGCACTTCGGTGCCCACGCGCATGGTGCAGTTCATGCGCAAGAGTCCGGTGTTTCGCCAGTTGGTTGGCGACCTTTTCAGCGGCGCGCAAGACTATACTTCTCTGAAGCAGCGAGTGCTCGGGCACCTTGGAATTTCGCTCAGCCAGTTTGTTTCCAGCGTGCTGAATTTTGAGCCGCCCGCGGTGGCGCGCGTGCCCCGCGGCAGCAACGCCAGCGATTAGAACTTCGTTCGCGTTAGAGTCCACTGCCGCAAAAGCGGGACCGCGCCTCCCGCACTCCACAGGAACTGCCGGCGCGATTGGCGATATAACATTGCGAAACCTCGGGCATCCAACCTCCATCGGTCATCGCCAGCGCACCTCATCCATGCCCTCGGAAAGCGACAACTCGCTCACTAAGAAGGAAAAACGCAAGCAGGCGTGGAAGAGTCTGCCGGACGTGTGGGCGCTGATGCATCCGCGGCGCGGGCTGTTGATCGCAGGTTTCGCACTGATGGCCGTGAACCGCCTGTCTGGCCTGGTGCTGCCGGCATCCACGAAATTCTTTGTGGACAACGTGGTCACCAAGAAGCAGATCCACCTGCTGACGCCCATCGTGCTGGGCGTACTGGCAGCGACCATCCTGCAGGGCATCACCTCGTTCACGCTGACGCAATTGCTTTCCAAATCCGCGCAAAAAATGATCACCGACCTGCGCCGGCAGGTCCAGGCGCATATCGGGCGCTTGCCGGTTTCCTTTTACGACGCCAACAAGACCGGCGTGCTGGTCTCGCGCATCATGAGCGACGTGGAGGGCGTGCGCAATCTGGTGGGCACCGGCCTGGTGGAATTTGTCGGCGGCATCATGACCGCAGTGATCGCGCTGATCTATCTAATTCGCACCAGCGTGACCATGACCGCCGTGGCTTTTTCCGTGCTGCTGATTTTTGGCTTCGCCATCAACAAAGCGTTTGCGACCATCCGACCGATTTTCCGCGCGCGTCCCAAAATTACAGCCGAGGTGACCGGGCGGCTCACCGAATCGCTTGGCGGTGTGCGCGTGGTGAAGGGCTATCACGCCGAAGGGCGCGAGGAGGGCATCTTCGCCACCGGAGTGCAGCGCCTGCTGGACAATGTGCTGAAAACGCTGACGGCCACTTCGCTGATGAGTCTGTCCGCCGCCGGTCTGATGGGCATCGTCAGCGCCTTCATCATGGAATTGGGCGCACATCGGATGCTCGCCGGTACCATGACTCTGGGGGAATTTTTCTCCTTCAACGTTTTCCTGGGATTGCTGATCGCTCCGGTCTTTCAGATCGTAGCCATTGGCACGCAGATCACCGAAGCCATCACGGGGCTCGAGCGCACCCGCGAAATTCTGAATGAAACCAAGGAAGACGACGACCCGCGCCGCACCGTCACGCTAGAGCGCATCAACGGCCAAGTGGTGCTCGAAGACGTCAGTTTTGCCTACGACGTGCGCAAGGAAGTGCTGCACAACATCAGCTTCACCGCCGAACCGGGAACTGTCACGGCATTAGTCGGGCCATCTGGAGCGGGAAAATCTACCATCATCGGTTTGCTGGCAGCGTTCTACGTTCCGGCCTCGGGGCGCGTGCTGGTCGATGGCATCGACCTGTCCACCGTGAAGCTGGAGTCTTATCGCACGCAGCTCGGCGTGGTGCTCCAGGAAACATTTTTATTCGACGGAACCATTCGCGAGAATGTGGGGTTTGCGCGGCCGGATGCCACCGAGGCGGAAATTCTGGCCGCCTGCCGCATCGCCCGCGTCGACGAATTCGCGGAGAATTTCGAGCAGAAGTACGAGACCGTGGTCGGCGAACGTGGTATCCGCCTCTCTGGCGGACAGAAGCAGCGCGTTTCGATTGCGCGCGCCATTTTAGCGGATCCCCGCATTCTGATCCTCGACGAAGCTACCTCCAGCCTGGATTCCGAATCTGAAGCGTTAATTCAAGAGGGTTTGCGGTACCTGATGCGCGGGCGCACCACATTCGTGATCGCCCACCGGCTTTCCACCATTCGCCGCGCCGAACAAATCCTGGTCGTTGAGGCTGGCCGCATCATCGAGCGCGGTACTCACGAGTCGCTGTATGCCCTTGGCGGCCGATACTACGATCTCTACACCAAGCAGCACGCGGTGGCGTCGAATCTGTTTCTCGCTCCCGGCGAGAGCAGCGCCGACGGCGACGAGTCCGCCGTATCTGACGATAATCGGCGCGCCGGCAATGGCGGTAAAGACGCCGGAGTGACCGACGCCTTGCGCCTCATCCGCGGAAGTTAATCACGGCCAAATGGAGCCTTCGGGAGAGGTATCCACCCGGGGATCGAGGGGACGCGAACTTTTGTGCCCCAACTGGCGATGGATGGCGGAGCCTCCTAAGGCAGGAAGCGACGTTACGCCGTCAGACGCCGCGCAATCACTGCCTTCTTCGGACCCGGGGGCGGGATGATAGTGGCCATCTTGCGAATCATGGCAACCACCAAG
>DATFYV010000392.1:0-2713 GCA_035314845.1 Candidatus Acidiferrum sp. | reverse complement strand
CCGCAAATTTATCGCGCGCTGGTGGAATCCGATCTGCAATTGCAGGACAACGCCCACGCCGCGGAATATGCCGAGCGCTTGGTAGCCCTCTCGCCGGAAGACATGTCCATGACCCTGCTCGCCATACAACTGCTGGAGCGGGGCGGCGACGAAGCGGCGCTGAAACGAGCCACGTCGTATGCCACGCGGGTGATCGAATTTGTGCGCCAGGATTCCGCCGACAAACGCTCGCCACGCGTGTCGCTGCAGGATTGGGAAACGGAACACCATCGCGACGAAATGACGCTGCTACTATTGCGCGGGCGGCTGTTTTTCAAGCTGCAACAATCCGATTACGCGCAGCGCGATTTTGCCGCCAGCTATGCCATCGTGCCCAACGCGCAAGCGGCTGAGAAACTGGGCGAGATCGCGGAGATGAAAAAAGACTCCAGCACGGCCATCCACGAGTATGCCGTGGCGTTCGCGCTGTCCGACAACGGCAAGGGCACGCCAGGCCGGCGCGAGATTCGCGACAAGCTGGGGAACGTGTGGCGCCAAGCGCACGGTTCGGATGCCGGCCTCGGGGATTTTCTGCTGCAGGCGTTCGATGAAGTTTCGCGCGCGAGCGGCCCTGCGGCCATTCGCCGCAATGCGGATGGCAAAACAGCCTTCGATTTCACCTTGCGGAAAGCGGAGACTGGCGCGCCGTTTCCCCTGCAACCGCTGAAAGGCAAAGTCCTGGTGCTGAACTTCTGGGCAACATGGTGCGGACCGTGCCGCGCGCTGGCTCCGCTGCTGGAACATGTGCGCATGCAATTTCAGGGAGACAGCGACGTAACCTTTCTCGGCGCCAATTGCGATGAAGACGAATCGCTGGTCGCCCCGTATCTGACCACCGAGCAGCCGAAAATCAATATGGTTTTCGCCGATGGCCTCGAGCGCCTGCTGGCTGTTACCTCCTTCCCGACCGTTGTGGTTCTCGACCGCGCGGGGAAAATTGTCTATCGCTCGGAAGGTTATGGCGACGAAGCCTTTGAGACGGACCTGGGTAACGCCATCCGCGGCGCGGTCTCTGTTCCGGCTGCGCAGTCGACGCCGCCATCCATGCATTAGCGGATAAGCGTCTGTGGAGTGCGGCGGCGCGGCTGCCGCACATCGAGACTATCCTGCGCTACAGAGCCACCAAAGCGGGAGCAGAGCTGCCGCACGCCACAGGGCTGCTTGCGTCGGAGGCGGGTTGCTTCTATGCTTTCTGCATGTTTGGCACGCGGCGGAAGCTGGACAGCGAAGACGAGCTGTACGAGGTGGCAGTGCGCGCGCTGATGCGCCGCGGGCATTCCGTCAACGAAATGGAAAAACTGCTCGCGCGCCGCGCAGACAATGAACTGCTGGTTAAGGTGGTGCTGGCGAAGCTGCGGGAAAACGGAAAGCTTAACGACGCACTCTACGCCAAACAATTTGTGCGCCAGCGGGCGGAAATTCGCCGTCAGGGGAAATTTCGCATCACACGCGACCTGCGCGCCCGCGGCGTGGCCGATGAGCACATCGCGGCGGCCCTCGCGGAATCCGCCGAGCATACCGATGAAACCGCCCTGGTACGCCAGCGCATTGAACGCAAACTCAAACTCACGCGTGGCGAAGTCGATGAGCGCAAGATCGCGTCCTTGTACCGTAGCCTGCTGCGGGCGGGATTCGCGCCCGATCTGATCCGCCGCGAGTTGCAGTCCATGACCAAAGCACCAGTGCCCGACGTAGAGCCCACCGCCGAGTAATCGTCGCAAATCCAAATAAACCTATACCCATACGGACCGCATGGCGCATCCGTACACCAGCACGCGTAGCTTTCGGCAAAACTCCAAACGGATCCAGGCAGGTCTTGCAAGACGCACCCAGGAGGGGACATGTCCACCAGACTTTCATCCGAAATCCCACGCCGCAGGTTTGTCGCCGCGGGAGGCCTGACGGTTGCGGCGGCATGCCTGTCGCCGCTGAGACTATTTGCTGACCCTGGCGATCTGGTCGAAACTGCCTTCAAGCAAGCCGCCACCGCGAAGATCACGGTGCAACCCTTGCGCCGCAATGTCAGCGCGTTGCTGGGTCTTGGCGGGAACATCGCGGTGCTGACCGGCCCGGACGGAAAGCTGCTCGTTGATGCGGAAATCGTCACGGCGCAGCCGCACGTTGTGGAAGCTTTGGCGAGCATCAATGGCAATCCCATCAAGCAGTTGATCAACACCCACTGGCATTTCGACCATGCCGGAGGGAACGAATGGGTCCATCAGGCGGGGGCGAGCATCCTGGCGCAGGAGAACACGCGCACGCATCTGTTGAAGCAGACGCGCGTGGAAGGCTGGCAGCACACCTTCCCGGCGGCGCCTCCGGGCGCGATCCCTTCGGCCGTCTTTGCCGAGGAACACACCGTTCACGCCAATAACAGCACGCTGGCCCTGAAGCACTACTTGCCAGCGCATACCGATTCGGACATTTCGGTGCACTTCCTGGAAGCCGACATTTTTCATGCCGGCGACACTTTTTGGAACCGCAATTACCCGTTCATCGACTATTCGACTGGAGGCAGCATCGACGGGCAGATTCGCGCTGCCGAAGCGAACCTCTCAAAAGTGACCGACAACATGATCGTGATTCCAGGGCACGGCGCCGTTGGCGCTAAAGCCGACCTGCTGCTATTCCGCGACGTGATGGTGGAAATCCGCGAGAAAGTGGCTGCGCTCAA
>DATFYV010000391.1:0-2623 GCA_035314845.1 Candidatus Acidiferrum sp. | reverse complement strand
ATCGCCAGCGCGCCGGTGTAGTCCTTGCCGTCGGACTGGCCGCTGGCGGCGGGAGCCGTGGGAGTCATAGTAGGCATTCGGAGTTGCGCTCGCTCTGTTCGATATTTGCGTGCAACCGGCGCAGGTTTCGCGCCGCCGTGTAGTGTGAGGCGTTTTTCGGCAGTGTCAATACCCAAACTACGGAACAGGTTCGTAGTCATACCCGGGTCGGAGGACCGCAGGGCGTCGCACGGACCGCACAATATCGATTTTGTACTTGCGCCCATCGCGGGCCCGGGTGATATAAGAACACCGCGGCGCGGGACCGCGATGTTAGAAGGAGCCTCCGGTGATGAAGACTTTTATGTGTTGGGCGGCGCTTTTCGCGCTGCTGTTGGCCATGTGCGCGGCCGGCTCGGTTTCTGCAGCGGCGCAGGATTTCTCCGGCGCGGTGATCTTTTATGAAGCAGGCTTCCCTTCCGCTGATTCTGCAGCGCCCTCGCACGAACAGTTATCGGCGGCGTTGCCTGGGGCGCATTTTGTTTCTACAGATGAATTGACAGCCGCCCTCGACTCGCCAACCGCCCGTCTTTTAATCCTGCCGTATGGTTCCGCGTTTCCGGAGCAGGGCTGGTCCGCGATTTTTGCCTTTTTGCAGCGCGGCGGAAATTTACTGGTGCTGGGCGGGAGGCCGTTGACGCGCGCTGCTTACCGCGATGGTGGTTCATGGAAATTGCGGGAATATAGCGTGCGCTTCGCGCGGCAGCTATTGATCGATCAATATCAGGACACGCCCGGCTCGGATGGACTCGAGTTCGAGACCAATCCAGAAGTCACCTTTCAGCCTTCGCGATTCACCTGGAATCGCGCCTTCAGCCCGGTGATTCGCCTCAGCGCCGTGGATCTTTACAACCGCGGCGGCTCAGCCGGCTCCATCGACGCCCGCCTCGATACCCTGGCGTGGGGCGCGAAAGACGGCCGCAAGCTGGCCGCGCCGATGATCGAGATTGATCATCAGCGAAACGGCTTTGACGGCGGGCGCTGGATCTTCGTCCAAGCCGAACTCAACAACGATTTCTTCTCGCGGGAAGGCAAGCTAGTTCGCGACGCCGCCGAGCGCGCCATCCAGGGCAACGTGGACTTCACCGTGCGCCCCACCCTGCCACTTTACTTGCTGGGCGAACCGCTTGAACTGGATGTGCATTGGCAGGCAGCGGCGGTCGCAGCGGCGGCCGCGACAGTTAAGGTCACGGTTTTTCCCGAGGCGCAACCCGCAAACGGAGTATCGAAAACGGCGCCGCTGGCTGGTTTACAGACTTTGTCGTTGCCCGCTCCGGCGAGCAAAGGTTTTCACGTTGTCGAAGCGAAAGTTCTCGACGGCGACAGCGTGCTGGCGATCTATCACTCCGGCTTCTGGGTCCGCGACGAAGAATTCCTGCGCTCCGGGCCACGCTTCACGGTGAACAGCGATTATCTCGAGATCGATGGCAAGCCGCTGGCCGTCGCGGGTACCACCTACATGTCCAGCGACGTGCAGCGCCTCTACTTCGAGCACCCGAATGTTTACGTCTGGGATCGCGATCTCGCGCAGATTCACGGAGCAAAATTAAACATGCTGCGCGCGGGCTGGTGGACCGGCTGGGACAAATTCTGCGACGAAAACGGCCAGCCCTACAAACGCACCCTGCGCACCATCGAATCGTATTTAATGACCGCGCGTAAATACAATCTTCCCGTGCAATTCAATTTGTTCGCATTTTTGCCGGAAGTGCTGGGCGGCGCGAATCCCTATCTCGATCCGCAGGCCGTCCGTAAACAACAGGCGCTGGTGTCCGCCGTGGTGGCGCGCTTCCACGATGTGCCCTATCTCGCCTGGGACCTGATAAACGAGCCCAGCTTTTCCAAACATTTGTGGACGCTGTTGCCGAATGACGACGCTGTGGAACTGGCGCGCTGGAATGAATGGCTGACCAAGCGTTATCCCGACCGCGCGGCCCTCGCCGCGGCGTGGAACGTCTTGCCGTCTTCGGTTCAGGGAACCATCGCCCTGCCGCAAGCCGTGGAATTCACTTCGCGCGGCATGTACATCGGGCACAACTCGCTCAAAGTTTACGACTACTCGCTTTTCTCGCAGGAGTGTTTCGCGCAGTGGGTCGCGGGCCTGCGCCAGGCAATTCGCGGTGCGGGCTCGCAGCAACTCATAACCGTGGGCCAGGATGAAGGCGGATATGTCAACCGCTTGTCGCCCGCATTTTTCGGCGGCTCCGTGGATTTCACCACCAACCATTCATGGTGGCAGAACGATTTCATTCTGTGGGATTCCTTGGTGGCAAAACAGCCCGGCAAAGCCATGCTGATACAAGAGACCGGGCTGCAGCGCGAATTGAATCTCGACGAAGTGGCTCGCCGCGATCTGCAAAGCGAAGCCGCGCTCTTCGAGCGCAAATTCGCAACGTCCTTCGTACAAGGCTCCGGGGCCATCGAGTGGCTGTGGAACACTAATTCCTACATGACCGAAGGCAACGAAACGCCCATCGGCGCGGTGCGCACCGACGGCACGGAAAAACCCGAAGCCACGGTCATGCGCGACTTCGGTGCGTTCGCCGCGGCGCTTTCGCCGCACTTGCGCAAACCAGTGCAGCCC
>DATFYV010000390.1:0-3903 GCA_035314845.1 Candidatus Acidiferrum sp. | reverse complement strand
GGGCAGCCATAGACCGGCGCCTTCAGGTACATCCTACCGCCGCCATCCCGCCAAAAATTTCGCCGCGACGTCCGTCAAACGCCCCGCCGAAACTCCCGCCAAGCAGCCTAACCGCCCCACCCCATCGCGTCAAGCAACGTAATCGCCCCAAAAGCGCCCAGCCAAATCCCTGGCCCCAACCCGCATAACCAGCCTCAAAAAAAAACGCAAATTCCTCTTGACAAAGGAGGTGCTATTCCGTATACTTGCCGTTGTAGAGAACTACGCCCACCCCTTGGGAACGCCAATCTCCCGATTGGCGCATTCAAAATCCTAACCCTTTGAAGTTCAGTGATTTGCAAATCCGCTCCCCAGTCTTAACTACCGCGTGATCCCCATTTAGGCCCTAAATCGCCCCGCCACTTCCGAGGTCCAAAAAAAATATTTTACCCTGCAGGGGAAGGCAACCCTCGTAACCATCTGTACAACAAAAACTGCTCGTAAGCCTAGCGGAATGAACACTTGCGAAAGGTTGTGAAAACAAAGGTACTTTAACTCCCTTTATAATCACAACCTTTCGCGAAAGCCGGGGCTGGGGGGTGGGGAATCGCGACGGCGGCCCTCCGCCACAGTTGGATACCCGGTGACGAACCCGAAACGCCCAGGCGCACAGTCGCCCCGACCGGTGTCTAAGTCTCTATGGGGTGATCGAACCCGCCGTCTCATATTGCCGACTTGTCGACGCAGCACCCATTTTTCAAGGGAAAACATCCGCCCGCGTCCTATTCTAAGCTCGGCGCACCCCATGACCACCCAAGCCCATCCCTGGAAGCCCAAGCCCCGCCGGCCCAGCCGGCTTCTGGCGAGAATCGACGCCACTCCGTTCGTCGCCATTTTCTTGGCCATCTTGTGGCTGTTTATGTTTCCGGGCGCCGGAGGCATGCATCCGAAAGGTAAGCAAGTGGATCTCGCCTATGCCACATCGGCAACTCCCCAGCCAGCCGCGCTCCGCGAAGATTCCCTGCACTTGACCGTTACCCGCGACGGCGCACTATCGATTCCTGGGAATAACTACTATTCGGGGGGTCGCGTGTCTCGCGATGACATTCCACGCGTCCTCCGTTCGCTGATGCAGCCGGAGATCGAACGCCGCGTTTATCTCCACGCCGACGCGCGGGCAAAGTACAGCGACGTCAAAGTCGCTCTTACCGCCATCCGTGAGGCAGGCATATCGGACATTACTCTGCTCGTCGAGCGAGGACCGGTCCCCGCCAGCAGGCGGAAATAGTCGCCACGCCTGGCAAGTTTCGTGCGGTTTCCACTACACTTTTTTTGTGACCTTCCGCCTCGCCGCCATCGACCATGTGCAAATTGCCGCGCCGCAGGGCTGTGAATCCGCCGCGCGAAAATTTTACGGCGAGCTGCTGGGCCTGCCAGAGATTGCCAAGCCTGCCGAGCTTCGCGCTCGCGGCGGCTGCTGGTTCCAATGCGGCGCGCAGCAATTGCACATCGGCGTAGAACAGGATTTTCGCCCCGCAAAGAAAGCGCATCCAGCCTTCAACGTCGCGAATCTCCCAGGCTTGCGCAAGTTCCTCCAAGACGCAGGAATCCCCACCGTCGACGACACCGCCCTGCCCGGCGTCTCCCGTTTCTACGCCGAAGACCCCTTCGGCAACCGCGTGGAATTCCAATCCGCCTGATTGACAGTCCCACCGAACCGGGCAATCCTAGACCCAGTGGGAGGCTGCAGCGCATGCCCAACACCATCGTAAGAAGAATCAGTCCCATGCTGGCCGTCGCCGACATGGACGAGTCCATGGCCTTCTACCACAACGTCCTGGGCTTCACCGCCACCTTGAAATCGCCAGCATATTCCATCATCGAGCGCGATGGCCAGACCATCCACCTCCAACTCGCCGCCAACGACGAAGTCATGAAGTGCGTCCGCGACCACACCGAAATCTACATCGAAGTCGCCGGCATCGCAGCCCTCTGGGAACATGTGAAAACCTTCAAGGATCGTTACCGCATCCGCGACCTCTTCGCCCGCGACTACGGCATGACCGAATTCCATATCTCCGATCCCAACTCCTGCCTGGTCTTCGTCGGCGAACCCACTTCCTCCTCATTGTAGCTGTGGGTGTTGAGACGCGCGCCTTTGCCTGGCACTGCTTCGGGGCCTACTGTCGGCAGCCTGCCTCCGCCAGCTGCGCCTCAGTGTACGGAAACTTATCCTCCAGATACTTTTGCAGTTCCTTCGACAATTTTGCCTTGCGCCAGTCGACACATTTCCACGAACTCATCTCAAAATGCGTCACTCCGCCAAAATCCACTCCGTCCAATATCACCGCACCGTCGAATTTCACCCGATCAATCACGCTTCCATGGAACGCTACGTGGCTCAGCGCCGCATGCGTCAAATTCGCGCCGGTGAAATTCACTTGAGACAAATCCTTGTCTTCCACGTTCTCAAGAACGATGCTCGATAGATCCTGCTCCTGCGGCGAAGCCTTGCCGTCCTTCTTCCCAGTCTTTCCAGTCCACAAATCCACCAAGCCTTTGCTGATGCTGTCCAGCTTCCAGGCATCAACTGAAAATTCCGCATCTTTTGGCGAAATTGAATTCACCCTCGTCTTCACGAACGGAAGCGTGCCAACCTCATAGCGTTTCTGGCCGTCGCCGGCGAGCGCCTCCCATCGCTGCCAGGCACTAAGCGCCACCTTTTGCGCCACGTCGACAAGATCAATCTGATTTTGCAAATCGCTCCGGCTCAGCATCGCGAACCACACCGAATCAAACCCGCCGACGTTCGTCGCTGCCGGCAATGTCGACGCAGCCACCGCCCGCGCTTGTTCGCCGTACCTGGCGATGTCAAAAAAACTCTTCATACTCATCGCGGTAGCTAATTGGTGGTCTGGCGAGTCATAATTCAGTGACTTCATAGCTTCCCGCCAATCGGTATCTTCTTGCGCCCGGCTCTTGCTCACCTGGTCTTGACCGAACTGATAGCCTTGGAAAATCAGGGCTAAAACAGCGATCAGCACGGAGACCAAGGGCGTAAGCGTTGTGGCCCAAAAACGCACATCGCTACCCACAATTTCATTCCGCGCCTCCGCCGCGGCCTTCGCAATTCCCACTAGCTTGCTCAGCTGCTCCGGGTCTTGCTCGCAGGCGGCTCGTTTCAAGGTAGCCGCTCGAATTTCACTTAAGGTCTTTGCGTCCTGCTGTTGTTCGTTCGCGTCGCTCATGCTTTGCGCTCCTCTGCCAGATCTGTAGCCGATGCTGCTAACGGTGGCTACATGAAGTTATGGCTAAAGTTACGTTAATTGCATCTGGCTGTATTGCTCCATAATAAAAACGCGTTCGGTATGCAGAAGAGTTACTCGTCGGGCGGCAGCGCGTATCTACCCAATCCCCTGCCTGCTTTAGCTCCAAAGACTGCTCAATGTCGTCATTCCTTGTCTATCTGGCGGAGCATGGCTACACTGCTCTATCGCAATTTCAACAACTCTCTGCCGCGAACTCGAGGCTTGATCGCACATGCTGCGTTTTTACACCGCCGGTGAATCGCACGGACAAGCGCTGCTGGCGTTCGTCTCCGGCCTGCCCGCGGGTCTGCCCATCGATCTCGCCTTCATCAACAACGAACTGCACCGCCGCCAGCTTGGCTACGGGCGTGGCGGACGGCAGAAAATCGAAACCGACCGCGCCGACATCTTCGCGGGCGTGCACCACGGGCAAACCATCGGCGCACCCATCGCCGTGCGCATCGAAAATCGCGATTGGGCCAACTGGGAAAAATTCCTGCCAGTAGAAAATTCTCCAGAAGCGCAAGCCGCCGCCGAAACAAAAAAACTAGTCGCCCCCCGCCCCGGCCACGCCGACCTCGCCGGCTCGCAAAAATTCAACTTCCACGACGCGCGC
>DATFYV010000389.1:0-4307 GCA_035314845.1 Candidatus Acidiferrum sp. | reverse complement strand
ACGAACTATTCCACGTCTACGTCGACGCCGAAGGCGTTCTCCGCGTCGACCACAGAGTCTCCTTCCTCGGCATTACCATCATCCGCCTGCACTACAAAATGACGCCCCTCCTCGTGAAACAGGGAAACTAATGCCGATTGGGCGACTCTGCGTTAGACTGAGTGGATAGGACAAACAAATGTCACTCGATTGGTCTCAATGCCCCGCAGTCGAAAGCGTCCCGGGGAAGGTGAGCGGTGCGTGGGTCCTTCGTGGGACGCGTATGCCGGTCTCCGTCATTTTTGAGAATCTGGAAGCCGGCGCGAACATCGATAACATCATGGAATGGTTTGAGGGCCTAGACCGCGAGCAGGTCAAAGCCGTGATCGAATTTGCCGCGCCTTTTCTCGCCACTCGCCACTAATCACTCGCCACTTCTTCCGTCCCGAGAAATCATCCCCGCTAGTCGTGCCGCGCCCCGCGCAACACGTGCACCGCATGCGGCAGAAGATGCGCGATGGCATCCAGAGACTCCGCCGCGCCCTTTGGACTGCCCGGCAGATTCGCAATTAGCGTTTGACCCGCGACTGCTGCAATCGCGCGCGACAACACCGCTGTGGGAACCTTCTCGCGTCCAATTCGCCGCATCTCTTCGCCGATGCCCGGGATCAAGCGGTCGGCGATAGCCTGCGTAGCCTCCGGCGTATTGTCGCGCGGACCCAGCCCTGTCCCACCTGTGGTCAAAATCACATCGACACGGTTCGCGTGAGCCAGTTCCCGAAGTTGTGTAGTTAAATCAGCCAGGTCATCCGAAAAAACATCCATGGAAATAACTTCCCAACCCAGCCCCCGGCAAACCGCCACCACCGCCGGCCCCGAAGCATCCTCGCGCTCGCCCCTCGCAACGGTGTCGCTCACGGTCACGACGCCAATGCGCATCAGCGCATCATTCCCAGCGTCTGTAGGCGCCGGACTTTAGTCCGGCAAACCGCCCGCGCAGCCCAACGGTCGATCAATGCAATCCCCCAGCCGTCATCCTCACGGCGTGCCCACTGCATCCGCACTCTGCTGACTCGCCTCATCCAGCAGCCGCATCGCTTCCATCAGCAGCCCGGTGGTATTTTTCGTTGTGGTCGTACGATCGGAATTATTGGCGGCATTAAAATCAATCTCAAACGCTCCAGCCGTCCACAACAACACCTTATAGACCGCCTCGTCGCCTTCGAGCGGCCCAGTCCGCGCGTCGCGGCACTGCCCGCCAGAAAAATAGAGCTCCGCCTCCTCCTCGTGATTGGCCACCACCAGGCGGCATGATTTCTGCCCCATCTCCAGCGACTGCAGCAGGTCGATCATGCTCATCTCTTCGAGCCGGCCCTGAATCACGCCCGGCCGCGAAGCCTGCTTCTGCAGTTTTTCCAGGTGCAAACGGTCGATCACTTTCTTCGTGACCCGCACCAAGTCCTTGATCAAAAAAGGCTTGGTAATAAAGTCTTCCACACCGTCAATCATCGGGCGCAGCCGTTCCTCAATATCCGCCCGGCTGGCCATAAATAAAAAGGGAATGTGCCGCGTGGCCTCGCGCCCGCGCAATTTCTCAAACAGCTGCCGTCCATCCAACCCCGGCATCTTGTAATCGCAAAGAATGGCGTCCGGCGGATCGTCAATCACGCGCAGCAGCGCATCCGCCCCATCCGACGCCACCGCCACCTCGCAAGCCCCTTCCAGGCCCTTGGTAATCAGTTCGCGCACCAGCGGATTGTCGTCCGCCACCAGTAAAGTAATGCTTTTGGACGCCGCGCTCATCGCCCGCGCCTTACGGACGCCTTCGCCAGCTTGCCGCGCTCCGGGCGCCCGCCGCGCACGTAGTCGCCGCTCTTTCCGCCGGTTTTTTCCAGCAGCACAATGTCCGTGATTTCCATGCTTTTATCCAGGGCCTTGCACATATCGTAGACCGTGAGGGCGGCCGCGCTAACCGCAACTAACGCTTCCATCTCCACGCCCGTCTGCGCCGCCGTGGTCACGCGGGAATGCACTTCCACGCCATTCTGGCACAGCGTTGCAGTCACAGCAATGTGGGTGAGCGGGAGCGGATGACAAAGAGGTATCCACTCCGCCGTCCGCTTGCAAGCCGCAATCCCCGCAATCCGCGCCACTTCCAGCGGATCGCCCTTCGGATTTTTCAGCCGCCGCACTGCCCGCACCACCGCCGGCTTCATCTTCACAAACGCCCGCGCCGCCGCCGTTCGCGTAGTCACCGCCTTGGCCGAAACATCCACCATGGCCACACGGGCATTCTTCCCGTAATGCGAAAGCCTCTTCAAGTCCAATTCCCTCTTCTCGGCGCTTTCTCAGCGCACTCTGCGTCTCTGCGTTATCCTTACTTTTTTGACGTTGTCTCTGTACTCCATCGCAATCAAACCGCGTCCCGCCGCAACAAGATCGGCACGCTGGTTCCGGCCGGAACGTGCGATAACTCGGGCGCCACCACCAGAAAGCAATTGGCCTTGGCCATAGCCGCGATATCCCCAGACCCCTGCCAGCGCAGCGCCTTCACCACGCCCACCTCGATCTTCCCCGCCACGTCATTGTCCGCATTACCGGCCCCATCCGGCCACTCCACCCGTGCGGGCAAGAAATGCGTCATTCCCGACTTCTCATTTAAGTCTTCTGCAAGCGTGGCGTGCACAAACGGCAAGGCTCGCGCCGCAGCGCCAGTAAGTAAATCAATCGCCGGGATCACAAAAAGCTCGAACGTCACCATCGTCGACAAGGGATTTCCCGGCAGCCCAAACACCGGCTTCCCTTGGCAAATCGCAAACACCGCAGGCTTCCCCGGCCGGATCGCCACGGCGTCAAAGAAAAACTCCGCCTGCATCTCCCGCAAAACTTTTTCCACTAAATCATAAATCCCCATGGACACGCCGCCCGAAAGCACCAGAATATCCGCGCGCAAGCCGGCGGAGATCTTCTCGCGCAGTTCGGTATCGCGGTCCGGTACGATACCCAAAAACACCGGCTCGCCCCCAGCCAGACGCACCTGCGCCGCCAGAGAAAATGCATTGCTGTTGCGAATCTGGAATGGTCCGGGCGCGCTCTCGACGCTTACAATCTCGTCCCCGGTAGATAAAATCGCCACCTGCGGACGCTTCACGCAAGACAATTCCGCAGCACCCACCTGCGCCGCCAGCGCTGTCTCCGCATACCCCATGCGTGTCCCCGGCCGCAGCACCACCTGGCCCGCCCGCGCCTCGCTCCCCCGCCGTACAATGTTCTGCGCCGCGTGGGCCCCGCGCGTAAACCGCACCACATTCCCATCGCGCTTCGTGTACTCAATCATCACCACCGCATCCGCGCCAGCAGGGACGGCGGCTCCGGTCATAATCTGCAGGCATTCTCCCGCACCAGGAAACGCCGGCGGCGTATCCCCGGCCTTTATCTCGCCCGCGACCGCCAATCCCGCGCCCTCCCGAGCCTCCACCGCGCGAACCGCGTACCCATCCCGCGTAGCCCGGTCAAACGGCGGATAATCGCGGTCGCAAGCCACCTCCGCCGCCAACACCCGTCCCTGCGCCAAAGCTAGCGCCACGCCCTCCGCCAAAGCCGGAGCCGCCGCAACATTCTTCCCAAGTTGTTCGATAATGATCGCCCGCGCCTGCGTGTAACTAATCATCTCTTTTGTAGGCGCCGGCCTTCAGACCAGCCCCCGTGCGACGCAGCCCCTAGATCCAGCCGTCTCGCCGCACTCTTCTCTGCGTCTCCGCAATCTCTGCGTTAAATCTTCGCCGTTTCCTTACTCCACTTCCTTGCTTCCTTACCTCATCCCTTCGCGCTTGCTACAGCCATCGCGCCAATAGCGTCCCCTCCGGCACGATCGTCGCATCCCGCTCCGGCCCGGTAGAAATCATCCCAATCTCTACCTGCAAAAAGTCCGCGATAAACCGCAAATAATCGGTGGCCGCCCCCGGCAACTTGGCCCCATCTTTCACACCGTAGGTCGAAAAATCGCTCCATCCGGGCAGCGTCTTATACTCCGGCACCACGTGCTCATAATGCTCCGCCAGCGCCGGCATCTCCGTAATGCTCGTGCCCTTATACTTGTATCCCACACAAACCTGAATCTCCCGCTGGGTATCGAACACATCCAGCTTGGTAATCACCAGTGAATCGATCCCATTAATCATCTTCGAGTACCGCAGCATCGCTAAGTCCAGCCACCCGCAGCGCCGCGGCCGCCCGGTCACCGCCCCAAACTCTTTCCCACGCTTTCGCAACTCTTGCGCATCTAAATCGGGCATCTCGGTAGGAAATGGCCCGCTGCCCACGCGCGT
>DATFYV010000388.1:0-2105 GCA_035314845.1 Candidatus Acidiferrum sp. | reverse complement strand
ATCGGCGCGCATCGCGGAAAAAATGGGTACCTTCCCGGGCTATGCCGTGAATCGCGAGCCCATGCTGGACGTCATCCGCATGCATCGCGATTCCGTGCGCGGCATCAAGCCTGAGCACGTGCAGCCGGAACTATTCATGGCAGCGCAGGAGTCGTGGGACGATGCCCTCGCTCACGGCGAAAAGTACGGCTACAAGAATTCTCAGGTCACCGTCCTGGCGCCTACCGGTACCATCGGTTTCATGATGGATTGCGACACCACCGGTATCGAACCGGATCTGGCGTGCGTCAAATATAAGAAGCTGGTCGGCGGCGGCGTCATCAAGATCGTCAATAACACCGTGCCCCAGGCCCTGCTCAAGCTTGGCTACACTCCGGAGCAGGCCAGCGAAATCGTCTCGTACATCGACAAGAACGGCAAAGTGGAAGGCGCGCCACACTTCAACCCCGAGCA
This sequence comes from Candidatus Acidiferrum sp., assembly GCA_035314845.1. Lineage (GTDB taxonomy): Bacteria > Acidobacteriota > Terriglobia > Acidiferrales > UBA7541 > Acidiferrum. Next base: position 1,652 of record DATFYV010000388.1, on the reverse strand, counting down.
CCTCGCGGTATTCGATTGCTCGCTGGCTCCCGCGGGCGGCGGTCGTTCGATTTCCTGGACGGGCCACGTAAAAATGATGGCTGCCGCTCAACCGTTCCTCTCCGGCGCGATCAGCAAGACCATCAACATGCCCGAAGAATCGACCATCGAGGACATTTCGAAGGCCTACATCGAGTCCTGGAAGCTTGGCCTGAAAGCCGTGGCTATCTATCGCGACAATTCCAAGCGTTCCCAGCCGCTTAATGCCGGCGGCAAAAAAGAAGAAAAGAAAGAGGAGAAGCTGGCCGAAGCCGTTCCGGCGTCGCAGCCGCTTTTCGAACCCATGCAGCAGGAACTTTTCGCCCGCGCGCAACGCGAAAAAATGCCCGTGGAACGCGCTTCCGTCACCCACAAGTTCAGCGTTGGCGGCCATGAAGGCTACGTCACCGTGGGCATGTATGAAGACGGCCGCCCCGGCGAAGTATTCATCAAAATGTCCAAGGAAGGCTCGACGCTCTCCGGCGTGATGGACGGCCTGGCCCTCACCCTCTCCATCGGCTTGCAGTACGGCGTGCCCCTGAAGGTGCTGGTCGACAAGTTGGTTAACACCCGCTTCGAACCCAGCGGCATCACTGCCAACCCGAACATCCGCTTCGTCTCCTCGGTGCTCGATTATCTGGCGCGCTGGTTGGGCGGGCGCTTCATTTCCTCGGACTATCTTAAATTGAACGGCGCCGCTCCGACGGAAACCGCCGCTGTCGGTACAGCTCTTGCTCCTCCCGCACCTTCGCCGGCCTTCGCCACGCTCGGCTCCGTGGCGCGGCGCGCTGAAGCCACGCCTGCGAATTCGCCCAGCAACGCCCACGAAGGTGCGCCAACCTGCAGCGAATGCGGCATGCTGATGGTGCCAAACGGCGCTTGCTACAAGTGCGAAAACTGCGGCAGCACCAGCGGCTGCAGCTAGGCTTTACGGCGCGGACGCATTAATATTCGTCCGCGCTGCGTTATCCCAGGTTGAAAGGAATCGATGAGCGCATTCTCTTCGGCGTCCGGCTTGGCGCCACAACTGGTACCAGCGCCGCAAAAAGCCCGGGGCTTCCTGCACATCGAACGCCACGGCACCGGCCCCCACGCCGTCTACATAATCACCTATCATCGCCTCGAATCGCAAGGATCGCGGCCCAAGCCCGCGCTGGCCGAAGGCGCCCATTCGCTAATCGAATTGCTGGAACGCATCGGCGTGGATTTTCGTGTAGCCGAAGTGCGCGGCGCCCTGGAAGACATTCTCCGCCTGGGCTCGGCAAACATTCCCGACCTGTGGCTCAGCGACGACGAAATGGTCGAAAAGGGCTTAGTAGAACACGCCTAGCAGACTTTTTTGTGGATGCGCCAGCTTGACGCTACTTTGGCGATCGCTCAAGCCATCGCCAACTGTAAAGAGCAAACTCGACTCCAGCAATCCAGCTATTTGACACCTGAAATGACGAGAAACTAAGCTCTATCGCGGCCGTGGCCGTAGCGGCGGTCGCCCGGTCAACGCCCGCGGTCGCATGCGAAACCGCGGCCCCAGCGGCGGCGGCACGTTGCGCAGGAAATCCCCGCAGCACGGACACCGCCCGTCGGTGCCCAGCGTAACGGTGGCATCCGCCCGCATCCACTGCCCGCGCGCTTCA
>DATFYV010000387.1:0-10867 GCA_035314845.1 Candidatus Acidiferrum sp. | reverse complement strand
CACCGGCTGCATAAAAAGTTGAATGCCTTGGACATCCGCGAGCTTGCTTTGCAGTCGGCGGATCACGTCCGAAGCGTTCAGGTCCCGTTGATTCAGCGCCTTGAGGTTGATGGACATGCGCCCGCTGTTGGTGGTGATGTTGGTGCCGTCCGCTCCAATAAAAGACGAAAGGCTCTCCACCGCCGGGTCGTTAAGGATGACGTTGGCAACTTCCTGCTGCTTTTCCGCCATGGCTTTCGAGCCAATGGTCGGCGGAGCTTGCGAGATTCCCTGAATAATTCCTGTGTCTTGTACTGGAAAGAAGCCCTTGGGAATAACGATATATAGAAAAATAGTGAGCAGTAGCGTGCCCAGGGCGATGAACAGCGTGATCGTTTGATATTGCAGAACCACCTTCAGCGTGCGCCCGTAAAAGCCGATCATGCTGTCAAACGCGCGTTCCGTAGCTTTATAAAAACGTCCTTGTTCCGCTTCCGGATTGTGGCGCAGGATGCGCGCCGCCATCATGGGCGTAAGCGTCAGGGAAACCACCGCGGAGATCACAATTGTAACCGCTAGGGTCACGGCAAACTCGCGGAACAAACGGCCCACCACGTCGCCCATGAACAGTAAGGGGATCAGCACCGCGATCAGCGAAATCGTCAGCGACATGATGGTGAAGCCGATTTGCTCCGCGCCTTTCAGCGCCGCTTGCATCGGAGGGTCGCCTTCTTCAATGTAGCGCGAAATGTTTTCCACCATCACGATGGCGTCGTCCACCACGAAGCCGGTGGAAATGGTTAGTGCCATCAGCGAAAGGTTATCCAGACTGTATCCCAGGGCGTACATTGCGCCGAAGGTGCCGACCAGCGACAGCGGAACAGCCACGCTGGGAATGATGGTGGCGTACAGATTGCGCAAGAACAGAAAAATCACCAGCACCACCAGCACCACGGTGAGGCCCAATTCAAACTCCACGTCGTCCACCGAGGCCTGAATGGGCGTGGTCAGGTCCGTCAGTGTGATCACGTCAATGCCTGCCGGCAGGTTGGCTTTCAGCTGCGGCAGCAGCGCTTTAATACGTTTCACCACGCTGATGGTGTTGCCGCCGGGCTGCCGCTGCACGTTCACAATCACTGCCGGCGTCTTGTTCATCCATGCGGCTAGCGTGGTGTTTTCCACGCCATCGACAATTTTCGCCACGTCCGTGAGCATCACCGGCGAGCCGTTGCGATAGGCCACCACCACCTTGCGGTAATCGGCGCTGGTGACCAGCTGATCGTTGGCGTCAATCTGATAGTCCTGCCGGGGACCATCGAAGTTGCCTTTGGCCGCGTTGACGCTCGCCTGCGTCAACGCCGTGCGCAAATCTTCCAGGTTCAGGCCGTAGCTGGAAAGCGCCGCGGGGTTGGCTTGAATGCGCACCGCGGGCTTCTGTCCGCCGCTGATGGTCACCAGTCCAACGCCGGTAAGCTGCGATATTTTTGGCGCCAGCCGCGTATCCACCAAATCTTCCACCTGCGATAGCGGAATATCCTTCGAGGTAACCGCCAAAGTAATCACCGGAGCATCCGCGGGATTGGTCTTGCTGTAGATCGGCGGCGCGGGAAGATTGGCGGGCAGAAAATTCTGCGAAGCGTTGATGGCCGACTGCACTTCCTCTTCCGCGATATCGATGTTCAGGCTCAGGTTGAATTCCATCACAATGACCGACGTTCCGCCGGAACTGCTGGAGGTCATCTGATTGAGGCCCTGCAATTGCCCGAACTGCCGCTCTAGCGGCGCGGTCACCGTGGTGGCCACCACGTCGGGACTCGCTCCCGGGTAAAATGTCAAAACTTGAATCGTTGGATAGTCCACCTGCGGCAGCGCGGAAACCGGCAACTGCGTATAGCTGACGATGCCCACCAGCATGATCGCCGCCATCAGCAGCGCGGTGGCTACCGGACGCAGAATAAAAGGGCGTGACGGACTCAAGGGGCGCTGCTCCCGGGTTTGCGTTTGTTGCCCGGCTTGTCCTCGCTTGCGGGGGCGCTTTGTGGTGTGTTTCCGGCGGGAGCGGCATTGCCGGCGATATTGACCTTGGAATTGTCCTGCAGTTTGTCGAAGCTGCTATTGGCCAGCACCTCGCCTGGATTGATGCCCGTGACCTGCGCCGTTCCGCCATCGGTGACGCCCACCTTGATCGTTCGCATGTGCGCCACGCCATCTTGTATCACGTACACGAACGCAGTTTGTCCGTTGTGCTGAATCGCCGACGTGGGGATCAGCGTGGCATCTTTAAGCGTATCCACTAGCAGGCGCACGTTGACGAACTCATTGGGATACAGCGCCGCATCCTTATTATCGAATATTGCCCGCGCTTTCACCGTTCCCGTGGTGGTGTCAATCTGGTTGTCCAGCGTGAGCAGCGCGCCGCTGGCGATTTTCTTCAGCCCGCTTCGATCATAAGCATCCACGGCCAGCTTGGCGTTCTGGCGCAGCCGCGGCTGCACCTGGCCCAGATTATCCTCGGGAATGGTGAAAATCGTCGTGATGGGTTGCAGTTGAGTGATGACCGCCAACGTAAGCGTGCCCGACGATTGCACCACGTTCCCGGGATCCACCAGTCGTAAGCCCACTTTGCCGCCGATGGGTGCTTTGATGTGGCAGTATTCCACCTGTACTTCATCGAATTGCACCGTGCCTTGATCCAGTTTCACCGTGCCCTGATCCTGCAACACGATTTTTTCCTGATCGTCCAAAGTTTGTTTGGGAATGGCGTTGCGCGCCCAGGCATCGCGGTAGCGCTGCACGTCCATCTGCGCCTGCGCCAGCACGTTTTCGTCGCGCTCCAGCGTGCCCTGCGCCTGCAGCAGCGTGGCACGGTAGGTGCGGTCGTCAATGTCAATCAGCGCATCGCCTTTGCGCACCATTTGCCCTTCGCGGTAGTGCACCGTCGTCACGATGCCGTTCACCTGGCTGGTGATGGAGGAGGTGTACACCGGCGTGACCGTGCCGATCGCGTCCAGATACACGCCGATGTCGCCCTTCTGCGCGGTGGCAGTATTGAGCGTTACCGGAGCGCCCCCGGCGCCCCGTCCGGTTTTGGGAGCGCTCGCGCTTTGATCGTGCTTTCGCAGGATGAGCCAGAAACCCGTGGCAAATATCGCCAGCACGATAATCCATACCATCGCGCCAACGGCTTTGCTGCGATGCGGCGGGGAATCGGGCAGTGCATGGCTGGGCCCAACGGCTGGGTGTTCATTCTGGGCAGGCGGCAAGTCGATTCCTAGTCCTAGCTGAAGTTCGGGCCCTTACGGCCTAAAGGCCCGCTGTTAATGGACGGATTTTAGCCCGGTTCTGGATACACGCTCAAAAAAGATTCACTTCGCCCCCATCAGACTGTTGTTCGATGCCTGGGCGGCTCGCGCTGGGTGCGCTCTTAGGCTGCGCCACCTGGTTGGATCGGACCACCTGACAGATTAGCCTCTACTAAACTTGGTTCCGCCGCCAAGACTAGCTCTCCCGCCGGTGGTCTCACGTTTCGCTGTCATAACGCAAAAAAAAGAGGGACCAGCTTGCGCCGATCCCCCTCCTGGGACAAATCCACTCCTGCCTTGTTGCGCTACCTTAGCGCCCGGAAGTAGACACGTTTTGCGCCGTAGCATTGGCCTTCGGCACGCTCACGTATCCGCTGATGGTGTCCTTGCTTACTTTGTTGATCACCACCTCCTCCGGAATTTTCGTTCCCGAGGTGTAGAAGAAGATCGGCTCGTTCAGCGCGCGATTCTTCTTGTCGAAACGCTTGTCTTCCACGGTCATGGCCACGCTGAACTGGTTCTTCTTCTCGTTCACGCCCTTCAGTTCCACGGTCACGTTGCCAACCTTCTGCGGCTTGTTCTTTCCGGTAATGGTGAACTCCACGTAGTCGCGTTCGCCTAGCCGGCGCAGTTGATCGATCTCGTCATGATTGCGCGCAATCAGCGTGCCCATTTCGCTGCGCGCCATCTTCACGTCTTCGCGCGTAGCATCCAGGTCCGTGCGCACCCCGCCCACTTTGGTGTCCACGGTCTTCACGTCATCGGTGGTCGCTTTCGTGGCCAATTCGCTGTGCACCGAAGTGTCCAGCGCGGTGATTTTTTGCGTGGTGTCTTCGTTTAGCTTCGCGGATTCCGCGCGCGCCTTCTTCAACTGTCCTTGTGTGATCTTCAGCTTGTCGGTGACCACCTTCAAATCGCCACGCAGTTCCGTGTTGTTCTTCTCGTCCTCTACCAGACGGTCCTTCAGCGACGTGATGTCCTGCAACTCCGCTTGCTGTGCGCTCTTCAGTTGTGCTGACACCGCTTGCTGCGTGGAGTCCAGCTTGGACGAAGCGTTATAACCGAACGCCAGCCCTCCCACCGCCACCAGCCCCAATACGATGATCGCCGGCAATTGCCACGCCGGCGCCGTTCTCGTTTCCACAATGTGTTCGTCGGACATAGTCAGTTTCATCTCCTCTTGTTTCCGTCTCTATAAAACTCAAACTTTTCCCGCGACGCTACGCAACTCGAGAGTTGCTGGTCGGGCACCCGTAGCCATAAGTTAGCATGCTGCGCACCAATGGAGCTCTGGCGGCAAGTCGAATTAACATGCTTATTATGAGTGTTTTAAGAGTGGACCTTGGTATTGGACCTGGTACTAGGCCGCGCAATCTTTACCCGCCCAATGACAATCTGATGAAACACGCACACACCCGCAGCTTCTTACTCCCCGGTCTCCACCCCCAGAGTCTGCAAATCGCCAGCGAGCTGTTGCGGTGATTGGAACACGATTCCAGACAGTCCCAACCGCCGCGCGGCCTCGGCGTACCCCGCGATGTCATCAATATAGATGGCGTCCTGCGCGGAGACTTTGCACGTTTCCAGCGCCGCGCGGTAAATCAGCGGGTTGGGCTTGCTGACTCCCACCGCGCAGGAGTAAATGCGGTTGGGAAAATAACGAAAAAAGTCGTATGTGCGCTCCATGTGCGCGACGTGAATCGGGTCGGTATTCGACAGCAAGCACAGCCGGTACTTCTTGGCCAGCTTTCCCAGAAACGCATCATCTTGAATCGGCCGCGGATCCAGCACGCGATTCCACACCGCCACAAACTGCTCAAAGGTCAGCGTCACTCCGAAGCGTTTGCTAACGCCAAGATAGAAGTCCCGCGCCGTAATCCGCCCTTCCTGCCAATCCAGCCAACTGGGATGCTTTTCGAGGGCCGACCAGATCTCCTCCGGCGAAAGTCCCACATTCTCCGCCAGGCCGGACATGGCGCTTTGCAGATCGATGCGGATCAGCACCCGCCCGATATCAAAAATAATCGCGCGAAATCTTGCGGCGGCCATGGACTATTCCCCGGGCGCGACGCTCGGCGTCGCGGGCCTTGCCCCGCTGCTGGAACCCCGCCGTGCGCGCAACACCCCGATGATTCCCGGCAAAATCGAAAGGAAAATCACCACGCCAATGACGTAGTGGATGCGATGCTCGATGTTCGGCACATGGCGGCCCAGAAAATAGCCGCCCAAAATCATGCTGCCCACCCACAGAATCCCGCCAAAAATATCGTAGGCCACAAACATGGCATAGGACATGGCTGCCGCCCCGGTCACAGGCGGGCAAAACGTACGGATGATGGGCACGAAACGCGCCAGAATCACGGTCTTTCCGCCATGTTTGTGATAAAAAGCGCGCGCCCTTTCCAGATGGCTGCGGCGGAACAGAAAGGAATCCTTGCGCGTGTACAGCGTGTTCCCCGCGGCGCGCCCGATCCAGTAACCCACCTGATCCCCGGCGATGGCGCAGAGCATTCCCGGAATCAGGATCCACCGCAACGGGATGACTCCCGCGGCGGCAAAGACTCCCGCGGTCACCAGCAGGGAATCGCCGGGCAGGAAAAAGCCTACAAAAAATCCTGTCTCGATGAAAATAATCAGGCAAACCAGCGGAGCCCCGCCCCAGCGGATCAGTTCTTTCAGTCCTTCGGGATTGTAGAGCGCTCGCAGAAAGTGAAAAATCGAGTCCAGCACGCGGTATTGGTCCTTTGTGTCATCGGCGGTGTGCCTCCACAACCGGCACCGCAACAAGCGCGCGATTGCGCGCGGTCTTGAAAAAGCCGTGACCAATACGGTAGCAGAAAAACGCCGGATTCTCTCCGCATTCATGCCAGATCAACACCAGCAGGCAGAACGACGAAACCAGCCCGGCAAGCCGCATCATCATGCCTCCCATCACTGCGTCACCTCCGGGAGCCGCGCTTCCGCGCGCTCGGCAACCAACGGCCTGGGAAATTCAGCACGCGGCGCAGCCAATTCCAGCAGTTTCCGGATGCGCGGCAAGGCCTGGCGCGCTACCGCCGCTCCGGCAGCGATGGCCTCCGCCGTGCGGTGGAAATCATCCCACGCCAGCGTCTGCACATCCGGCCGCAACACCAAATCCGCGTGGCGTTCCCAGATTTCGGCCTGATGTTTTTGCGCCGCGCTTACCGCCCGGCTCACCACCTGAAATATGTTCTTCGGTGCGCCGCGCCGCCCGTCATGCATGCCTACGGAAACGCCTACCACCGTCGTGGCGCCCATCCTGCGCGCCGCCAGTGTTGGCACTGGGGCCACCAGGCCGCCGTCCGCCAGATAGCGCGTGCCGATTTCCACCGGCTGGAAGAGTCCGGGAAACGCGCAACTCGCCCGTATGGCGTCGATCAGCGCTCCGTGCGTAAAGACCACCGCTTCGCCATTCGCCAAATCCGTGGCCACCACGCTTAGGGGAATGCGCAGTTCGTCAAACTGCCGCGCCTCAAACGCCCGTCCGATGAGTTCGCCCAGGCATTCGTTGCTTGCCAGCCCCAGCCGTGACACGCGCCAGCGCGCAATGTCTCGCACGCGCAGCGTGCTGCATGTTTCGATGATCCGCTCCAGCGGCGCGCCGCTCGCGTACGCCGCGCCCAGTATGCTGCCCACGCTGCTGCCGGCAATATGCGAAATCGCAATGTGATTTTCTTCGAGCACTTGCAGTACGCCGATGTGCGCGAATCCGCGCGCGAACCCCCCACCGAGCGCCAGCGCCACGCCGGGGCGCGCCACAGGCTCCGGCTGTTCAGGTAGCGCGGTGAATGCTGGCCACGAACCGCTATCGCGACCAGTTGGTATGCGGGGCTTCATTTCACGAGGATGACGTTTCTCCCCGCTTGGGCCTATGGGACGCGCGTCCTGCTGCAGCAGTACCGATGTACCTGCTGAAACCCGCCGGAGATCTGCTGTGCCATTTCGCAGTTTCGCTTGAAGAATTTTTACAAATATTTGTCCAACGGACGACTAGTACGTTCTTACCACTCCTGTGCCCTCTCTGTACCATTGTGCCTCGCAGTACCCTGCGCGATTCTCAATCACGGCAGGATGGACGTCACTACTGCCGCTCATAGCTGGGGCTGAGGGAGACCATGACCGAGGCATTTAATACGTGGGTCGGCCGGGAAGTAGTGTTGCAAGTGGCGCTCGGCGACATCAAGGTGCCCTTGCGCGGCCGCCTGCTGAAAGATTCCGAAGAAACCGTGCGCATGCGCATCGGTGAAGGCTGGGACGTGGACATATATAAGGTCATGATCTTGGCCGTCGAGCAGGATGGCATGGCCTTGCGCCCGTCTTAAGCAGTTCCGGGATTCGCTAACGGCATTTGTTCGTTGTACCTGAGGGAGGACCCATGAAGGCGCAGGAATATAAATATGTAACCCATCGCCGTGCGGCCCTGTTGCTCGGCCTGACGGAGAACGAACTGTTCGAACTGTCCAGCGAGTCGGGCCTGGGTCTCCGCGAGACCGCCGACGGCGTGGACGAAATCTTCTTCACCTACGAAGACTTGCGCCAAATCTGCATCATGGCCACCCAGCACGTGCACTAAAATCGTACCGCCGCCGCATCGCGTGCATCGAAAAACGCCGCGGCAAAATTTGCAAAGTTTACCCCAGGCCCCCCTCAAGCAGTAAACCCCGCCCGGGTCGCTCCCCCCAGCGACCCGGGTTTTTTTCTGCGAACTCACCGCCAAGGGGACCAGCATTTCCCCAACCGGACTTCTCGCCGGAATAACTTCCGGTTAGCCCGTCATCTGTCCAGCATGGAGTTGCAGGCGAAGTTGTGTACCTAATTGCTACGCTCAAGTATCGATAGGCGCCTGCATTAGGCCAATTTAGCTTTAGGGAATCAAGGAGAGAGGAATTGTGTAGTGTGGCCTGTCAGTCGCGTATTCTGTCATCGTGAGGTTCAATCCATGCGCCGATTTGAGTTCAAGGAAGGAAGCTCGAACAAATTTTGGGAAGTGACCGTGTCGAAAAATACGCTGACGGTGCGCTTCGGACGCGTCGGCAGTGCGGGGCAAGAAAAATCGAAGACATTTGCTACCCCGGCATTGGCACAAAAGGAACAAGACAAGCTCATCGCGGAGAAACAAGGCAAAGGATATAAGGAAGTAGAGGCGCCGAGTAGTGCCAAAGACGTCCCGCCAGTGGCGACGATCAAGCCGGCCGGGCCGGTGTCAGATGTACTTGTGCGCTTGGACAAATGGCTTTCCGCGAACCGTCCTGACTACTACGGCAAACTGCTGCGGGGCGCTTCACCAGCGGAATTGGATGCATTCGAGAAGAAATTCCATCTGCAACTCCCGTCCGGCTTCCGTGAACTCTATCGATGGCGAAGCGGCCAAGACCCGAATTGCTCAGCCAGCCTGCAACACACCTGGATGTTCTCGCGCTTGGAAGACCTTTCCGACAGCAAAGAAACCCTCGACGGCATGATCGGATTCGATTTTGAAGATCCCAAATGGTGGCGCCGGGGATGGATTCCGTTCTTGTCGAATGGCGGTGGCGATCATTTGTGCCTGGATTTGACCGCCGAGGATGGGGGTGCTCCCGGTCAACTCCTCACTTTCTACCACGATTGGGAGAAACGTGCAGTCGAATATCCCAGTGTGCAGGCTTGGCTAACTGAGCTTGTCGAATCGATGGAAAATGGCACCCTGGAGCTCTCCTGAAACAAACTTCGCATCCAGGTTTCACCAACGCCATTTGCTATCATGCTCCCTGCTCGTTCCCGAGGGCCGTATGCAATTCCTTGCGGTACTTCTTTTACTGGCTTTCATTGTTGGCGTAATCCGCCTTCTCGCTTATTGCCTAACGAACGGACGAGACCGTCTCCGCCTCTTCCTTGCCGGATGGCTTCTTGGACTGTCCGTTTTGTTCCTTCGCGCCGGCTGGGTGAACTTTACCATCGAGAGACTCGGCGATTCGTTTGGTCAAGCGATCGCCCGGACGGGGCTGGGTATCCTGAGTTTCGGCGCGGCGATCGGGTTGGGAGCTCTCGCTCTCGCCTACGCTGCGCCGACGATTTGGCGCGCATTCCAACGACGCCGTCTGGCATCCACTCCAGCCGTTGCCCCCGATAGGACTACTGCACCCATGCGCTGGCCCGAGGCAGGCTTGTTCACTGTGATCGTGCTGCCCTTACTCGGCGTGAGCTGGCTGATCCTCGTCTACAACTACCCCGCCTTGATCACTCCTTCGCAGTCCGACGAGCCCGTTCCCTGGCTGAAAGCGACGGTCAACTCTCCTACGCTCAAGAACGAAGGTATACCGCTCACTTGGACCGGAATTACGCTCTACACGCAATCGCCGTCCGGAAAATGGATTCGCATCGCGTTTCCCTACGAGTCGCACTCGCGCCGCCTCGCCGTTCTCTCTCCTGACTCTGTCCTGATTACCTGGCCATCGTCGATACCGTGGCTGCCCTTCAATAATTTGGTGGGCGCCGTGTACAAAAAAGGTTCCGAAGCGCCCGTAGCCACCGTCCCCGGAAGCGACGACATCGCCGCCGTTCCCTCGGGCGGATTTACCACCGCGAGCTGTGAGCCGTCACCCCGCTGCCAAGACCATTCGTGCCGCAGCTGTGCCAGCCTGACCGTCAGACACTTCGACTCTTTCGGTGTGCTCAGCACCAACAAAACGCTCCCAATTCCTCGCGACGCCGCGGATTGCGATTGGTGGCCCGTTCATCGGATCATGGGCGAAGATCTGGTTTACTCGGTCTATCATTGCGCGGCACGCTCCTACGGTACGGGCTACTACCGCGCCTCACCAAACGGCGTTCAACGCATCACCAGCCGCATCCTCAGCAACGAATACACCGCCGTGGAAGACAAAAACGAAATGGAGTCACAAACGGAGCCGATCAACTGGTACCACATTCCCTGGATGCACGACCCGATGTAGAACCGGAAATTTTGTTAATGCGTTGCCAAGATCCAAGTTAACGCACCTTCAGGTGCGGCAGAAACTTGTCGTGTTCCCCTACCGCCCACGTCTAGGACTCCCGGATTGTCGGCAAGCCGGAACTAATGGTCCGCTCGGGTTTACTGGAATGCTTCCGCATAGCCCGTCTTACGCCCGGAGCTTTCGGCAGCAGTTCTTGCTGATTCGCCGCACGCTTACTGGGGAGTAAAACCCCCGGCTGCCAACGCAGGCAGGCTTGTGTCTGTATTGTATTCGCGCTGCTTAACGGTATTTTGACCTGCCTCGGCCGGCGTTAGAGAAATAATTTTGGGCTTGACAGGCAATAGAGTACGTGCGTACTCTTAGGGCATGCGATATTCGCTAGAACACAAAGCGCGGAACCGCGAGAAGATCCTTGCCATGGCAGCCCGCTCGATCCGGGAGCACGGCGGGGACACGAGTGGAATCGGTACGGTAATGAAGAAGGTAGGCCTGACAAAAGGGGGCTTCTACCGGCATTTTGCAAGCAAGGATGATCTTTTCGTTAAAGCGGTAGCGCGAGCGTTCGATGAGATGGGAACGGGCATGCTGGAGGCTGCAAAGTCAGCACCCGAAGGCCAGGCTCTGCGGGCG
>DATFYV010000386.1:0-10798 GCA_035314845.1 Candidatus Acidiferrum sp. | reverse complement strand
CACCACTGCGGTCTCGCCGTTGCGATAGCGCTCCAGCAGCCACTGATTCAGCTTCATCAGCTGCTGGCTCTTGGTGCGCGAGTCGCACACAATCTCAAACTCCGCTAGGATGAAATCAAACAGGTGATTGGAGTTCATCCGGGAATTAAACAGAAACGCCGTGCGCACATGTCGCTGATGCAGCCAGTCCAGTAGCCGGTTGATCAGCGTGGTTTTCCCCGTTCCCACTTCGCCCGTCAAGGTAATAAAACCCTTGCGGGTTTGAATGCCATACATCAACCCCGCCAGCGCTTCCTCGATCTGTTGCGTCAGAAACAGAAACCGGGGATCCGGGTTGACGTTGAACGGGTTTTCTTTCAGTCCAAAAAAGCTTTTATACATGGTCTATGGGTACCTAAAAATCGCTGCAACCCTTCCGCGCGGATCGTTCGCTAATTCCAGTCTGCAGCGGAAAGCCGCCCTCTCGCCGATCTTTGCGCGCTGCCGCTACCTGAGCACCAATGGGCGGGTATGCCACTGGAAGTTCATGGTGATCTGGTGTTGCGTATAGGTGCTGTTGCAATTCGTCCCGGTACAGCCGGATGGGGCGTTGGTGGTTTGAATGTTCGCCGTGTACGCCAGCGAAAAGTTGGTATTGGGTCCGAAGGACCGGCTCACACCCCCAGCCACGGTCACAGAGTCGTAAGAATTTTGCGCCGCCGAGCCGACGATGGAGCGATTTTTCGCGAATCCGATGTTGGCATGCGCGGACCACACGCGCGTCAGGTTGCGTCCTATGCTGCCAGTAACCTGGTCGGTTGTCGCCCCGGCATACACGCCACTGCCGGCGGTAACGCCGTGGTTATACGCAATTCCCAAGCTTCCGCGATTGATGGCATACGAAAGGCTCGCGCCACCGGAACCGCTGACCTCTTTGGTCGTGGTGCCGATCGGGACACTAAACGTCGTAATGTCCGGGCCGCCAAAGACCTGCAGCGCCACCCGTCCGGTGATCTTTTTCCCGTACGCCAGATTGATGGAGTTATCGCCGATCACCTGCGGTTGGCCCACGTAACTAAAGCGGTTGTAGTGATACACCAGGCCAATGGTGTCTTCCTTGCTCAGTTGATAGTTGAAGCCGATGCTGCCCCCGGCGTTGTCGTCGTCAATATTTCCCTTGTCCACGAAGCGCAGGATGCCGTAGGTGCCCGAAACGTTCACCGAAGCCCGAGGACTCAATTGATAGATCGCTTGGGTCGTGAAGGTGTTGTTGTAGCGCGGACCCACGGCAGTAAAAAGCGACTGGGTAATTCCGCTGCCAATGCCGGTCTGCGGTACTCCGGGCGCGCTGCCGCCACCCGGCAGGCTCAAGCCTGTGCCACCACCAAATCCGAATTGCGATTGCGGCAAGTACGCGAACTGATCGAAAAATTGCAACTGCCAGCGCGCCCATTGAAAACTCTGGCTCGCGCCGACTTGTTGAAAGAAGCCGTTGCCGATGGCGTTCTGCGTGGACACGTCTCCGCCGCCGGAATAATTGATGGCCAATTGCGCCGCGCGCCAGGATTCCAGCAGGCTAACGTTGGCGGCAAAATAGTTGGTGATGCTCCATCCGGAGCCAGTTTGTCCCGGATAACTATTCTGAATGGTGTTGGAATATTGAAAGCCGGGTTGCCAGTAGCTGTGCGGGCTCTCAATGCGGCCCAGCGTTGCGTTCTGCACCCCCGTGAGCGGACGGCCGTCCGGCAGCAGCGTATCGGGCGAGGGCTGATCATCGCTTGAGGCGTCAATCGGAGGATACGCGCGCGCGGCGGGCTTGGGCGCCTCGTCGGGATTTTGGTCCTGCGCGCGGGAGGTCGCTGGCATGCACAGCACCAGCGCGAGCGCTGCGCATCCGGCCAAAAATGTCGTCACGCGTCGGCTCATAAATATCTCAGGGCACCACGATCACGTCGCCCGGCAGCAGAGCGATGTTCTGTTCCTGATTTCGGCCCGCGAGAACTTCTCTGTAGTTGAAGGGATGCTTCACCTGTTTGCCGTCTTCCAGGCGCAGCACATAAATGGCTTTTGTTTTAGCAAATTGCGAAAAGCCGCCGCTGCTGGAAAGCGCCTGTAGCACGGTCATATTCGGCAGCAGCGGGAAAGCGCCGGCATGCGCCACCTCGCCGGTGACGTACACGCGGCGGCTGTTGATTTCGCTAACCGTCACGGTGACCTGCGGCGCGTTAATGAATTTCTTCAAGCCTTCGGTGAGCACCCCCGCCAGTTGCGAAGGCGTAAGTCCTGCAGCTTGCACATCGTTCAGCAGCGGCAAAGAGATTTTTCCGTCCGGCCGCACCGGCACCGTGCGCGTCAACTCCGTCTCTTTCCAAACGTCGATGCGCAGCACGTCCTGCGCGCCGATCTTATACTCTTCTTCGCTGACGCCATTCGCGCCGGAGGGCTTAGCCGCCGCAGCGGGTTTGCTGCTCTCCGCTCCGCCATTCGCCGGCTTTTGTGCGTCCTGCAAGCCTCCCGCACACGCCAGCATCCATGCCGCCAAGACCAAATTCGCTGCCACACCCATCTCGTCCTCCGTTTACAGCTCTTCGGAACCGGGGCCGGGTACATCGATCTGCTTAATCTTATACAGCAACGACTTATAGCTGATCTGCAATTCTTGCGCGGCGCGTTTGCGGTTCCAGTGGGTGCGCTCCAGGGCCTGCAAGATCAGCTCGCGCTCGGTACGCCGCGAAGCCGCGCGCGCCGCCACTTTCAGCGATGAAATCTTTGGCTCCGCCGCCACCGGCCGCACCGCCTGCGGCGCGGCCCGCAATTCATTTAGCGCCACCTTGGTATCCGCGAAGGCCACCATCTTCTTAACAATATTTTCGAGTTCGCGGATGTTGCCCGGCCAGGAATGCGAAATCAATAGCTCCATGGCTTCGCTATTCAGCACCGGAGCGGCCTTCGAGCCTTTCGAGTGCTTGGCTAGAAAGTGTTCGACAAGCGCGGGGATATCTTCCTTGCGTTCGCGCAAGGGCGGTAACCGCAGACTCACGCCGTTAATACGAAAAAATAACTCTCTGCGGAAACGTCCCGCTTCGATGGCCTTTTCCAGTTGGGCGGAGGTGGAAGAGATCAGGCGAATCCGCGACGTCCGGGCCACTTCCGGTTCACCGTCAGGCAAAAGCGAGGCCAGGGTGCGCTGGCAGCTCAGATCCAGCTCCTCGATACCATCCAAGAACAGGCAAACCGGGTTCTGGCCGGCAGCCTCGAGGCGAAAGCCTTCGCGCAATTGCACCAAAAAGTGCGCCGCGTCGTGCGAGGCACAACTAATTTTCCTTAAAGGCGTCTCTGGAACTTGACGCGCCAGCGTTTGGGACCCGCTCCCGGATGCCCGGTGCCCTTCCGAGAGTCGATGGATCAGCCGGGCGTAGGCTTCTTTCCCGGTCCCGCTTTCGCCGATCAGCAGAACGGAAATATCCGTGGGCGCGATGTCTGAGACGATGGCATTGAGGGCACGTAGCGCCGCGCCCTGCCCAAATACGAAGCCTGCGTCCGTGGGTAGGTCCAAAACCGAATTGCTTGGGCTATTCATAGGCAAAAGATTGCACTTCCAGGGCGCACATGGGCCCACTTTGGATGCTCAACTACCAAGGCGAGGAGTGCAACTAGGTCACCACGGGGTCCGTTCCCGGTATTTGACCCTGAATGGAAGACTAACACTATTATGCTCTATTATTTAGAAGTCTCCGGCAAGGCATTTTGTCGCGCCCGCACCGGGACAGTGTCCGCATTTAGTTCCACCAAGTGGCAAAATCTTATCCCTCGCGTATCCCGCAGTTGGTCGCAAACCCCATCTTTTCGTGCATCGGCGTACCTTCTCTCGGCGCGAAGTTCGGTTATCTATGTGCTTGCTAAGGACACCCAAGAGGATGTATGTTTCCCGCTCTTCATTAGTTTCCATGGCAGGGTGCCCGGTAATCCGTGCGTCCGCCTTGGATACGTGCGCGGAGCGGTGGGAAGCCATCCTCAAGAGCGCCGGTCAATTCACGCCCCGAATTGGCCGATTACACAAAAATCTCAACGCCGTCACGAGGTCGCAGACTGATGTTCACTGTTGCCCAGGGTCACAACTCTATTTGCAATGATAGCTCGACGCGGCATTTTGGCTGGCGCATGTTGGGCTACGGACTGGTGCTGGCGCTGCTGGGCTGCGGACGGCTGGCGGCGCAGACCAGCGTGGTCACCCAGCACAACGACATTTCGCGCAGTGGGGCTAACAGCAACGAGACCATTCTGACGCCTGCGAACGTGAACACCACGCTCTTCGGCAAACTGTTTTCCTATCCGGTGGATGGCTGGATCTACGCGCAGCCCCTGTACCTGCCGAACGTGACCATGGGCGCGGGTACGCCGCAGGCTGGCACAGTGCACAACGTGGTGTTCATCGCCACGGAGCACGACAGTGTGTACGCCTTTGACGCGGACAGCAACACCGGAGCAAACGCCAATCCCCTGTGGCACGTTTCCATGATCGACGCGGCACACGGCGCGGGTACGGGCGAAAAAACCATGCCCAACGGGGACATTTCCAGCGGGGATATCGTTCCGGAGATTGGCATCTCCAGCACCCCGGTAATCGATCCCACCACCAACACAATTTACGTCGTGGCTAAATCCACTGTAGCCGATACCACCTTCATTCAGCGCCTGCATGCGCTGGACATCACCACGGGGCTCGAAAAATTTGGCGGGCCGGCGGTGCTTTCCGGATCGGTACCCGGCACGGGGAACGGCAGCAGCGGCGGAACACTGCACTGGGATCCAAAGTGGGAAAACAACCGCGCCAGCCTGTTGTTGCTTAACGGTATCGTGTATCTGGGATTCGGGTCGCACGGCGATAATGGGCCGTGGCACGGATGGATTCTGGCGTACAACGCCGGCACCTTGCAGCAGACTGGAGTGTGGTGCGCGACGCCCAATGCCGCGGCGGGCGGTATCTGGATGGGTGGCACGGGCCTCGCAGCGGACGTCCCTTCAGGCAAGCCGTACGGCCGCGTCTTCACCGCGACGGGCAATGGCACCTACGATGCGGTAGCGCCGAACTATACCAACGCCATGGATTTCGGCGATTCCATCATCAAGCTGGATCTCGCCAACGGCGTGCCCACCATGATTTCCGGAACGACCACCGTGGGCGACGACTTCACGCCTCATGACCAAGCAAGTTTGAACAACGCGGATGAAGATCAGGCTTCCGGCGGCGTGGTGATTTTGCCGGACTCCGTGGGCGGCGGCAACGGGGCGCATCAATTGGTGCAGCTCGGAAAATCCGGGCGCATTTACGTGCTGAATCGCGAAAACCTTGGCGGCTACAACTCCAATAACGCCACCGACCCCGAGGAGAAAGCCTACGTGAATGGCCTATGGGGCGCACCAGCCTATTGGAACGGCAATGTGTATGTGTGGAGCGTGGGCGATAACCTGAAGCAATTTTCGTTTGCGAATGGCGCAATCTCTTCGACCTACACCGCCAAGTCCACGGAATCGGTAGGGACATATTCCCCAACGCCATCGGTGTCAGCCAACGGAACTGCCAATGGCGTGGTGTGGAGTCTGAAGACCGACAATTACAGCTCCGGCGGCCGCGAAATCTTGTACGCCCACAACGCCGCGAACGTGGCGACGCTGCTGTACTCCTCGGAGCAAAACGTCGGGCGGGATAATCCCGGAAACTCAGTCAAGTTTATCGTGCCAACCGTAGTGAACGGCAAGGTATATGTAGGCTCGGAATCGCAAGTAAGCATCTACGGGTTGCTGAATGGCGCCACACAGGCCGCCACGCCGGTGATCACCCCCGGGTCCGAGTCGTTTAACACCACGGTCCAAGTGAGTATCATGGAGGGCACCTCTGGCGCGGCGATTTACTACACCACGGATGGCAGCGTGCCGACCACGGCGTCCGCGCAATACAACGGACCCTTTACCGTGTCTACCACGACCACGGTGAATGCTATCGCGGCCGGCGGAGGATATTTGGCGAGCGCGGTGGCTACCTCCACCTTGACGCTGATTACCCAAGTGGCCGAGCCCACGTTTAATCCTGCCGCGGGATCGTATACCGCGGTGCAGAACGTGACCATCAGCACCAGCACGCCCAGCGCCACCATCTACTACACCACCGACGGGACAAAGCCCTCGCCAAGCACCAGCGCCAAGTACAGCGGACCCGTTGCCATCGGCGCCACGGAAACCTTGTCCGCGATCGCCACTGCCAGCACGCTCAGCAACAGCCCGGTGGCCAGCGGGCTGTACACCATCGATTTGGGTGGCGTCGCGGCCATTAATCTTGGCAGCGGCTTCACCGCTGGGAGCATGAACCTGCTGGGCAACGCAAAATTGAATGGCTCGGCACTGGAACTTACCGATGGCGGCGGCAGCGAAGCCGCGGCGGCGTGGTACCAGGTAGAGGCCAACATTGCGGCCTTCACCACCGATTTCAGCTTCCAGATCACGCCCGCAGCCACCAACACGGCTGACGGTTTCACTTTCACCATGCAGGGCAACAACGCTTCCTCCATCGGATATACCGGCGGAGGTTTGGGATACGGGCCAGACAGCACCACGGGGACACCCGGCATCGCCAGCAGCGTGGCGGTGAAATTCGACCTGTACAGCAACGCGGGGGAAGGTGTGGACTCCACGGGCTTGTACCTCAACGGCGCATCGCCCACGGTGCCGGCAGTTGACATGACCAGCTCCGGGGTGAACCTGCACAGCGGCGATGTGTTCCATGTGCACATGAGCTATGACGGCACCACGCTGACCATGACCATCACCGACACGGTGACCAACGCCACGTTCACGCAGGGCTGGGCGGTGGACATCCCCAGCACCGTCGGGGGCAACGTGGCTTACGTCGGATTTACGGGAGGCACTGGCGGGCTTACGGCGGTGCAGCAGGTTTTGAACTGGACCTTTGTGTCCACGGCGGCGAACGGGGCGGCAGCGACGCCCACCTTCAATCCGCCAGCCGGCACGTATCTGGGAACGCAGATGGTGAGCATCAACGACGGCACCAGCGGCGCGACCATTTACTACACCACGGATGGCAGCATGCCTTCGACGAATTCAACGCAGTATATTTCCGGCTCGCCCATCACGGTTTCCGCTTCGGAAACGATTAACGCCATTGCGACGGCCACGGGCTACAACACGAGCGGGGTGGGAACCTCCGCCTACGTGATCGAATCGCAGGTGCCAGCGCCGACGTTCAACCCGCCAGCAGGAACGTATCTTGCGGCGCAAACCGTGGCCATCAACGATTCCAATGGCACAGCCGCCATCTACTACACCACCAACGGTACCGCGCCCAACACGAACTCCACGAAATACACAGTCCCGATCACTGTGAGCGCCTCGGAGACCGTTCAGGCGATCGCCACAGCCAGTGGCTATTTTGCCAGCAACGTCTCCAGTGCGGCGTACACCATCACCCCGCCCGCAGCTACGCCGGTCATTTCACCGGCCACGGGCACGTATCCCGCACCGCAGACCGTGACCCTTACCGATGGCACGACGGGTGCGACCATTTACTACACCACCGACGGCAGCGCGCCGACAACAAGCTCCCCTAAGTACACGGCAGCCTTCGCCGTTAATTCCACGACCACGATTCACGCCATGGCCACTGCTCCCAATTACAGCATGAGCGCTGTTGCTGCATCGACGGTGACCATTGCCGGCATCAGCTACTCCAGCGGCTTCACCAGCGCGGGCCTGACCCTGAACGGCAGCGCCGCCATTAACGGCACTCGCCTGCGCCTGACTAACGGCACGGTGAACGAAGCAGGCAGCGCTTGGTCCACCACCCCGGTGAACGTGCAAACTTTCACGAACGATTTCACCTTCCAGCTCACCAACCCGAACGCCGACGGCTTCATGTTTGTCATCCAGAACTCCGGCGCGACGGCCCTGGGGAGCGACGGCGGCAGCCTGGGCTACGCGAAGACGGTGACCAAGAGCGTGGGCGTTAAATTCGATCTGTATAACAACAGCGGAGAAGGCACCAATTCGACCGGCTTATACCTGAACGGCGCGGCGCCCACCGTTCCAGCCATCACCTTGGGCGGCGGCGTGAACCTGCACAGCGGCGACATCTTCAAAGTGCACATGACCTACGACGGCACCACGCTGGCCATGAACATCACGGATACCGCGAACACAGCCTATTCGTTTACAAACGCGTGGACGGTCAACATTCCATCCACGGTCGGAGCTAGCGCCGCTTATGTGGGCTTTACGGCAGGCACGGGCGGAGCCACGGCCACGCAGGACATCGTGACCTGGTCGTACAGCAACACAGTCACTAACCCGCCGAACCTGCCGGTGGTCTACCAGACCGCAAAGCTAACGGCGGTTAGCTCCGGCCCCACGTTCCGCACCTTTACCTACGCGGGATTCCCGGATACCACGGGAACGATTCTGGACGCCACGAAAGTGGGCGATAACGTCACCTTCACGGTGAACGTGGCGACGGCCGGCACTTACGACGTGAAGGTTTCCTACAAGGCCTACAACATACGCGGCATTTGGCAGATGGCAGTCAACGGCTCCAACGCGGGACCGGCTGTGGATGAATACCGGGCCACGGATGCGTATGCCGTGGCCGATCTCGGAAATATCAATTTTCCAACCGTGGGCAACTATTCGCTGAAGTTTACGGTGACGGGGCGCAACTCCAGCAGTACCGCGTATTCAATTTGCTGGGATGACTTGACGTTCACGCCGCAATAAGAGCGCCTGTGGCAAAAGTCCCATGCCGCGGGCATTCACGGGGGTTATCGTCAGGCCGCAAGCCGATTAACCGGCGGCAGCGCGCCCGCTGCCCAGACATTCATCCACGCTCTGGCGTAGCCGCGCGGCAATAGCCTGTACCAGCGAATCGGAAAGCGCCCCGGCGCCGCTTGCGGGCAACTCGACCACCTCAAGATCTGGCGCGGCGAACGCGCGCCATACCTCTACCGGGGGCAGGGCAAAAAAATAGTTGAGTTCCACAGTGGAAAAGAAAGTTACACGCGCGGGAAAAGCGCTCGCTGCACGATACTGCTTCAAGGCCGAAGTGATCAATCCGTCGTCGCCGCTGGCCGCCTCCCACAAAATCTGTTGTTCCGTCCCTTCAAGCGGAGTTCGGCGAACCGCGCCTTTGGCGCCAGGATCAAGCCGCTGCTGGAAGCGCTGCCGGAGTTTCCCTACTTTGCCCGCCACATAGGCAAGTCTGTTCCTCGCCCCGCCGTGGCGCAGCCTGCGCAGCTCCAGTTGCATCCGTTGCCGCCAGTAGCGCAGACGGCGCGGCAAACTCACGGTCAGAAATCCCGGTGCCGGAGTATTGAACATACCCAGCAGGCCGACGCAATGGCCGTCCCGCAATAGCTGCTGCGCGACCTCAAAGGCGATCAAACCTCCGGAACAGTATCCAAACAGGTGGTATGGGCCGTCGCGATGGACTCTGCGCATCTCCCGAATGTACTGGCTGGCCATCTCCTCAATGGAGCGGTGCGGAGGGTGTCCTGCCAGTGCCTGGGCCTGCAGTCCATAGACCGGCTGGTCGGCACCCAAGTGCTTCGGGAATTTACGGCAGTAGGTGATGGTGCCGTCGTGGGTGTGAATAAAAAAAAGCGGCGGGCGCGCCCCGCGCGGCTGCACGGCCACCAGGGACGTAAAATCGGAGACAGATATTCGGCCGTCCAGCAATAAATCCGTCTGTGCTCTAATGGTGCGCGCCTCAAACACCAGAGACGCGTTCAGCGAAGTTTGAAAGGCCCCGCTGAGACGCGCGAACAGCTCCACGGCTTGCACCGATTCGCCGCCCAGCTCGAAGAAGTCCTGCTCCAGGGCAGGCAGCGACGTCCCCAACACCTCTGCCCAAATGCCTTGGATGCGGCGCTCAACGTCCTCGGTTTGCAGGGGAGCGGAAGACGCGAGAACGCCAGCTTGCGAGTCTGGTGGCAGCCGCGTTGGGCTTCGCTCGGTAGCGGACAAATCGGTCGCGCGATCTTTCAAAGTCTCGATCCTTGTTCACTCCGAACGGTCGTGCGATGACGTCGCGAAGCGCGCGTTAGCCACGCACAGGGTACGTCATTCCGCATGGAAGTGTCATTGTGGGCATCGCGCGGGCAGCCCGATACTCTTCAAATGCCGTTCTGAGGGGACACAGCCCGTGCTCTGCTACCGCGGGCTGATAATGACAATTTTCCTTCTCGCCTTACCGATTTTTTTCCGTAACGAGCCGCAGTTCGCACGTGCACGAATGCAGGCAGAATTATAGCCGGGGGCTTCATTACAATTTGATAAAAAAGCATCGGTCAACGAACTACTTGGAGTACAGCCCCATTTGCAAGTGGGTGATCTGTTGAGTTGATTTCGCTAATTACGTTTCGGACGTGTCGCCCACCGAGAAATACGTGCAATCCGGATGCTGAAACACCAGCGCACTGACGCTGGCTTCCGGGTCCATCATGAAGCCTTCGGTCAGCTGCACTCCGATTTCTTCCGGACGCAGCAGCTTCCACATCCCGGCTTGGTCCTCGAGGTCGGGGCACGCCGGATAGCCGAAGCTGTAACGCTTTCCGCGATAGCGCGAGGTGAAGCGCTGCGCCATGGTCATTTCCGGCGGATCGGGCGCGCCCCAGTCTTCGCGAATGCGGCGGTGCAGCCATTCCGCGCAGCCCTCCGCAGTTTCGATGGCCAATGCCTGCAGGCCGTGGGACTTGAAGTAGTAGCCGTCGTTCTTGGCTTTTTCCGCGCGGTCGCGAATGCCTTCGCCGGCGCTGAC
>DATFYV010000385.1:0-2374 GCA_035314845.1 Candidatus Acidiferrum sp. | reverse complement strand
CTGCTGGCGACGCCCTCGACTTCCAAAACGATTTGCAGATGTACGAGGAATTGCTGCTGCGCGTGGGCGCGGCGCGCCGAAGGCGCAAGCCCTTCGAAGCCGCCAATCACCCCTTCGTCGATCGCTGCGCCTTCCTGCTGGATTCGTCGTTTTTGGAAAAGGCCCGCCTGGCTGCCACCCGCGCGTTGGCCGACGTGGATGACATAGCCGAGCACGCCTTTGCGCCGCCCGCGACAAAACCACGAGCTTAACCAAGCCGCCGCACTTCCCAGAATTATTTATCGAGTGCGTCAGCGCTGAAGATGGGCTGGCCTGCGAGCGCGTTGTAAAGAGCGAAGACTGCCAAGGCCACTATGACAGCCATGCCGGCAATGGCTCCCGAGGCGTACCAGCGGCCCAGATGCGAGGTCATGGGGAAGGCCACCAGCATATTTTGCACCACCAATCCGACCACCAGGGCCAGCAGCCCGAAGCGCCGCAGCACCACGTAGATGGAAAGCCAAATCAGCGCCGCGAAAGCAAAGTTCAGATAAAAATACTCCGCGCCGGTGTTGGTGATGGCTCCCAGGAACACGATCACCAGCGCCACCGCCCAATCCTTGCGCACCACCAGGCGCGCCAGAAAGATCAGAAAGAAAATCAGCAGGGAGTACAGAACGAAGACCCATGTGTAGTGAAAAATGGAGCCTAACACGGGGCGAACGCCCAGAAGCGTTTCCCCAGAGGCATAATTCGGCATGGGCGCGAGTTTGCCAAAGAGCGGGAGGATGATGTTGTCGGAACTCTCAAACAACGAAAGCAGCACGCCGTAGGTAACGCCGACGAGCACGTCGCGTCCTACAAGAGGGTCGCGAATTTTTCCGCCCAGCAGGCGAGACCATGCGATCAGTGCATGCGGGTCGTGGCGGCGCACAAAGGGTTCTAGCGCGAAATAGAGAATGCGCGCCAGCGAAGAGGCGAGAAAAGCCCACGCCAGCGCCATTAGCACCAAATTGAACTCGTTTATGGATGCCAGATGGTGCGCGCGCAGCAGCCACATGAGCAGCAAACAGATCAACACAAACGTACCCAGCCGCCAGGAGCCGGCTTCGTCGCCGCGTTTGAGGCGGCGGTTGCGGCGCACCACGACAACGCTGGCGACGATAATGCCCGCAAACAGCGTCACAAGGATTATGGCCGCGTAGCGCTGATGCGCCGTCTGCTGAAACGCTTGATCCCGATTTGGCTTGTCCCACGGATAGAGCACGTCAAAGTACACCGGTTTGCCGCGGTAGGCTGCGGCTTCAATGCGTTCCGTTACATTTGGAGGATCCGCGAGTTCGCGCGTCCATGCGGCGCGCGCATCCGCGAAGAGTAAAGGCGTCCACTCTGGCGTCGCGGAGCTGTAGGAAGTCTGCTGCATGCCGGCGGCGACAAACAACGCGGACCAGTCCGGTGTCGCGAGAGGCGATTTCTCCGGCGCATCCAGTTGTGGGGGAACGCGCTTGAAAAAAATTAACCGTCCGCGCGTGTCGAGCATCACCGTAATCATTCCGGTCACTTCGGGGAAGGGATCCGACAGGGTTACAAGTCCCGCGCCGTCGGAGTTAAAGAACCTAAGCGCCTGCATGTCGCGCGGGCTTTGGCGATACCAGAACAGCAGCGGTGCGGGGCGATCGGAAGCCAGGCGCTGCCAGCGCGTGGGAGTTTTGTCGTGATCCTGAATATAGTTTAGGTAGTCGTATTGTTCGGAAAATCCGTACGCGCTATCGGAGGCCACGTCCGAATAGCCCAACTGCTGGATGATCTCCTGCGCACGGGCGAGCAGTACCTCGGGCGGTTTCTCGAGCGGTGCGATGTTTTGCATCTTGAAGCGGTCGGCCACGAACATGTACGCCAGCAGGCCGAGCACCACCGTAGCCACCAGCGCCATGCCCAGCCGCGGATTCATACCTTCTGTGGCGCCCGCAGCCGCCACCATCTCCGGCGAAGGCGTCTCCCCCGCCGCCAGCGCGGCAGCCAGCGGGTCGCCGCCAGGTAGCGCGGCGGCCACTTGTAGCGCCGACGATGGGCGCTGCGCCGGATCCTTCGCCAGGCAGCGTTGGATCACCCGCTCCACCAGCGGGTCCAGATCCTTCACCAGCGTGGAAAGATTGCTCAGCGTGCTCTGTTCGCGCAGCTTGATCAGCTCCGCCAGCGAAGACGCTTCAAACGCCCGCTTGCCGCTCAAAATCTCGTACAGAATCAGCCCCAGCGAATAAATATCGCTCTTGATGGTGACTTCGCGCCCTTCCAGTTGTTCCGGCGCCATGTACGCCGGCGTTCCCGCGCGTATTTCCGCCCCATGAATTGCCGTGGCAATTCCCGCCAGCCCGAAATCCATGATGCGAATTTT
>DATFYV010000384.1:0-2184 GCA_035314845.1 Candidatus Acidiferrum sp. | reverse complement strand
TTCCGGCGCCGGCAAATCCACACTACTGGACTGCATCGCCGGGCTGGTGCGCCCGGATTCCGGAGAAATCTGCGCGGGCGGAGAAAAACTGTTCGATTCCGCCGCGGAGATCAACGTTCCCGTGCACCAGCGGCGCATCGGATATGTATTTCAATCCCTGGCCCTGTTTCCCCATTTGACGGTGGAAGAAAATATTGCCTACGGAATTCATCGTCTTCCGGCGCCGGAAAAAAATCGTCGCATCGAGGAAATTCTCGCGGCCTTTCGTATCGAAGAACTGCGCCGCCGGCGGCCCGCGGAAATATCCGGCGGTGAAGCACAACGCGTGGAGCTGGCGCGCTCGCTGGTGACCGAGCCGCGCGTGCTGCTGCTCGATGAGCCCCTCACCGGACTCGACGAGGAACTGAAAGATCGCATCATCCAGGATTTGCGCGCGTGGCGCACGGCGCGACACATTCCCATTCTTTACGTCACTCACAGCCGCGCTGAAGCCAGAGCTCTCGGCGATCATCACATTGCCATGCGGGAAGGAACAACCGTGTCGGAAGCGCAGGCGGAACTCGCGCGGACGAAGCTAAAGCAGTGAACCAGGAGTTTTAGTGAGGAGCTTTTACCGGCACGGAAAATTTAATTTCATCGGCTTCCAGGCCGCTGTCCGCTTGCGTGGCGTGAACCACGACGACATCGCCAACGGCCAGGTCGCTGGCCTTGGCGGATTGGTCGGCATTGTTGCTGCGTAATGTATAGACCGTGGTTTTGACCAGCTTCACTTCGACCAGCTTGCCGTCGGCCCCTTTTACCGTGATGCTTGCGGTGGACACGTTCGTGACGGTTCCCCGGATGTGGACCTTGTCACCATGCGCATAGGCGCATACGCCCAGCAAAGTGAACAGCACTCCCGCGAGCATGGCACAGAGTCGCATTGGGTTCTCCAGCAACAGATTAACCTTTCGCTCGCCGTGATTCCTCACGGCCAAATTGAGCATCGTCTTGCTTCGCCAAGCGAGGAATTCGCTCGCCGAGCTACTGCGGTGATGCATCCTTTTTCTTGGATGCCGCCGGAGCCGATGGGGTTTGTGGCGGTGCGGCCTGATTCAGAAAATCGTCTTCCTGCTGCTCCTCCTGGCGTTCCCCTGGTCCTTTCGGATTGTAATGCTCCATCTCGGACCGCTCCGCCGCGGTAAGCTGCGGCAGGTGGCGGACGAATAGCACCAGTTTCCAACTGTCGTGGATATCGCCATGCCCCTTAAATGAGGGCATGCCTGTGAAGCGTACGCCGTTTTCAATGATCCAGAAGAGTTCGCCATCGGAGAGATTTTGTGTAGCCGCCGCGCGCATATCCGGCGGCTTCGGGTACATGGCGCGGCCGTACATGGTTTGCCCGCTGCCGTCGTTGCCATGGCAGGTGGCGCAGTGATCCGCAAAGTGTAGTCGCGCATCATGCAGATTCTGCTCTGAAGGCTGCATGGGATTGACCATCGCTCGCGCATTCGATGGGGTGGCCAGCCGCCGCGCGTTGCGCGCCAGAAATTCCTCAAGCTTGGTCGGCGTGGCCGCCGCGCTTACCCCGTCATGCAGCACCAGCGCAGCAAATACTCCGGCCAGCGCCAGCAGCAGGACCAGTGTGCCAAAAAGCAGCGCCGCGCGGTTCATGAGCGCTCCGTAGCCCTGCCCGGCGCAAAATCGCGCGCTAAATATTTCATTTGCCAGCCTCTCGTCACACCGCACAGCCGAATGCTCGTGGCGCGCACCGCGGCAGATCCGCGCTCACTCGGAGGTGATCACAATCGCGCTGCATGGACTCGTGCCGGCGCGTGTGTAGCCGTGCGGCAGCAGGGAATCGAAGTACAGCGAATCCCCGGCCTCCAGCACCTCTTCGTCCGTGCCCACCTTCAGTGCCAGCTTGCCCTTCAGCACATAGATGAATTCCACGCCGGTGTGTTGATGCAGCCGCAGCTTGTCCGCCGGCACGTCGTGGAAATCGGCGAAATAGGCGCTGAATTTGCGGTCCGTCGCGGCGAAGTCCAGCGACTCAAATTCGAAGGCCGCGGCTTCCAGTCCCGGCGCTTCCGGGAAACGCAAACGATCCTTCTTGCGCGTAATAGCGAATGTATGTTTCAGCCGTTCGTCGGTAAAAAAATGTTCCAGTCCTACGCTGAAGACCTGCGCGATGCGCGAAAGCGT
>DATFYV010000383.1:0-4103 GCA_035314845.1 Candidatus Acidiferrum sp. | reverse complement strand
TGCGCTGCCGAATTCGAATCCTTCACGCCGTATATGTATTCCACTTACGAGGACGAAGACGAATCCGATCCACGCACCGGCCCCAAAGTGATGATCCTGGGCAGCGGACCAAACCGCATCGGGCAGGGAATTGAGTTTGATTACTGCTGCTGTCACGCCTCGTTTGCTTTGCGTGAGGATGGTTTCGAAACCATCATGGTGAATTGCAATCCAGAAACCGTTTCGACGGATTACGACACCTCCGACCGACTCTACTTCGAACCGCTGACTCTCGAAGACGTCCTCGCCATTTTTGAAAAAGAAAAACCCCAGGGAGTGATCGTGCAATTCGGCGGACAGACGCCCCTGAATCTGGCGCTGGAGCTGAAACGTAACGGCGTGCCAATCCTTGGCACTGCTCCAGAGTCCATTGATCTGGCCGAGGACCGCCGTCGCTTTGGACGGCTGCTCGACGAGCTAAAGATACCGCAGCCGCGTAACGGCACAGCCCTGATCCCCGAAGAAGCCGCGCGTGTGGCGGCGGAAATAGGCCTTCCTGTACTGGTGCGCCCAAGTTACGTACTCGGTGGACGCGCCATGGTAATCGCTTACGATGTGAACACGGTGCAGGAATACGTGGCCCAAGCCGCGTTAATGGGCCCGGCCAAACCGGTGCTTATCGATCAGTTCTTGGAAGAAGCGACGGAAGTAGATGTGGACGCGCTGGCCGACGGCACTGACGTGGTTATCGGCGGCATTATGGAGCACATTGAAGAAGCTGGAGTGCACTCCGGCGATTCGAGTTGCGTCCTCCCGCCGGTAAGCCTTTCGCCACAAATCCTCGCGACCATTCGCGAATACACCAAACGCCTGGCACTGGCGCTGAAAGTGGTTGGCCTAATGAACGTGCAATACGCCATTCAGCGTGACACGGTTTATGTTTTGGAAGTAAATCCCCGGGCCTCGCGCACCATCCCGTACGTTAGCAAAGCCACCGGCGTTCCGCTGGCCAAAGTTGCCGCGCGCCTGATGGCGGGGAAAAAACTGGCAAACATGAATCTGCCGCTGGTGCGCCACAACGGCGTGGCGGAAGTCGCGGTGCACGATTTTTACGCCGTGAAGTCCCCGGTCTTCCCGTTTAACAAATTCCGCGGCGTGGACACGATTCTCGGGCCGGAAATGCGCTCCACCGGTGAAGTGATGGGCACCTCCACTTCCTATGGACTGGCGTTCGCGAAAGCGCAACTTGCCGCCGGACAAAAGCTTCCGCGCGGTGGCACGATTTTTCTCAGTGTAAATGACCGCGACAAAAAACATGTCGGACCGCTGGGCAAAGAGCTGGCGGCGCTGGGCTTTAAGCTGCTGGCGACACGTGGAACCGCCTCGGCGCTCGAAGCGGCGGGAGTAGAGAGCGAAGAGGTCTTCAAAGTGAACGAAGGCCGCCCCAACATCGTGGACCTGGTCAAAACCGGAAAGATCGATCTGGTGATCAACACCCCGCTGGGCCGGGAATCTTTCTACGACGAGAAATCCATCCGCCGCGCCGCGATTCGCTACAACATTCCCTGCATTACCACGCTGGCGGCAGCGCACGCGGCTTCCTTGGGAATTCGGGCGCTCCTCGAGCAGGGAACGGAAGTAGCGGCTTTGCAGGATCTGCACCTCGGAAAGTTGGCCGCATCGAGCGGCCCCGCAGCAGGAGACTAGTATGGATTTTTCCGGAGTTTTCCCGGCGCTGACCACGCCCTATGATCCTGACGGGTCTGTTTCGCTCGGCGATCTGAAACACAACATCCTGCACTACAACAAGACCGACCTTGCCGGTTTTGTGGCGCTGGGATCGACCGGCGAATCCGTGCTGCTCACGCCAGCAGAGATGGAAGGCGTGCTCATCACCGTGAAGGAAAACGCCGCCAAGGAGAAAAAGCTAATCGCCGGATGTGGCTCCGAATCCACAGCCGAGACTATTGCCCGAGTAAAGCGCGCCGCCGAAATCGGCTACCACGCCGCGCTGGTCAAAACCCCGTATTACTACAAACCATTCTACAAAACGGAGGCGTTGATCGCCCATTACAAGCGCGTCGCCGACGCTTCGACCATTCCCGTGTTGCTTTATAGCGTTCCGCAATTCACGGGCGTGGCTTTGGAAGCCAGCGAGGTAGCTGTGCTTAGCGAGCACCCCAACATCGCGGGCATCAAAGACAGCTCGGGGAATGTGCAGCGTCTGGCCGAAATGATCGCCAGCACGCCTCCATCCTTCCAGATCCTGGTTGGCTCCGCCGCCACGGTTTTTCCTTCACTGACGATTGGTGCCCGCGGCGCAATCCTGGCTCTGGCGTGCGCCTTGCCAGAAAAATGCACCGCGCTGTACCAGCTCCATCGTCACGGCCAGCAAGAGCTGGCGCGCGAGATGCAAAACGTGCTGGTCCGAGCTTCCAAGACCATCGTCTCCGAACTAGGCATCGCGGGCGTTAAATTCGTGATGGACCAGCGTGGCTACCGCGGTGGTCAGCCCCGCCTCCCATTGCTTCCCCTCGAGGATTGGCACAGAAAGCGCATCACCGCGGTCTTGGCGACGGTAGAGCCAGCCTCTGTGGGGGCCTGCTCTGCCTGAGCGCGCTAAATTGCGCCACATCCACCGTGATTTGATGAGACGGTTTCTCTCGCGTAACATCTAACGGCTCATGGATTGTCGCGCCCTTGCGTTTCGCCAGCTCCCGCATCAACCCAAAATCTTTCTCGATTACTTGGATCATTTTTCTCGAACCAAAAGCTTCTACGCGCATGAACCGACGATGAAATCCCTCCTGCGCGAAGCCAAATCCATCGAGTATCTCCGTGAACGCGCGCAAAAAATCGCCCAAGTCCTTGGTCAGCAGAACACCGCTTTCGGCAGCGACGCCGCAACCCAAAAAAATATCGAGCGGCTCGCCAAAGGTGCCGTAGCCGTGGTTAGCGGCCAGCAGGTCGGCCTCTTCGGCGGACCGTCCTACTCGGTGTACAAAGCTCTGATGGCTGTGCAGGTTGCGCGAGAATTGACGCGCGAAGGCGTGGACGCCGTCCCCGTCTTCTGGATGGCCAGCGAAGACCACGACGTGGACGAAGTTCGCCACACCACTTGGTTTCACGATGGCCGCTCAACGCGGTTCGAGCTGCCCGCGCCCGCCGAGTCTGGGAAGCCGGTGGGACGCATCACGCTCGGGCCTGCTAGCGTGGAGGTCGTGCGTGAAGCTAGCGAGTTGCTCGAACGGCAGGGAAGCTCGCTGCTCGCGCATATTCTGCGCGACAGCTACGGTCCGCACGAAACCTACGGTTCCGCGTTTGCCAAACTATTCGCCCGAATCTTCGCTGGACGCGGCCTGATTTTGCTCGATCCTCTGGAACCCGAACTGCACCGCATCGCCGCGCCGATCTACGAACGCGCCGCGGCGCGACGCGATGCGCTGAACGAAGCGCTTCTCAATCGCGGGAAAGATCTCGAGAAGGCCGGATACGCAGCGCAAGTGAAAGTCACGGCCAAGAGCACCCTGCTTTTCTACCTGGGCAGCGGCACTCGCGAAGTGCTAACCGCAAATGCCACGGGCTTTCAGGCAGGCGGGAAAACATGGACCCGCCAGGAATTTGCGAACCTGGTGAGATCCGAACCGGAAAACGTTAGCCCCAACGCGCTGTTGCGACCGGTGGTACAAGACTTCTTGCTCCCCACGGTTGCCTACATCGCGGGCGCAGCGGAAGTCTCCTACTTCGCGCAATCGGAAGTCATTTATCGCGATCTGCTGGGCCGCATGCCAGTAATGCTCCCGCGTGCCGGTTTCACACTGGTGGATGTGAAAGCGTCGAAGTTGTTGCGTCAATACCACCTGACCGTGGAGACTGTCTGGCGCGGGCCCGAAGCCTTGCGTCGTCTGCTCGAACGCGGCGCCGTTCCCACAACGCTGGCCGCACAATTCGACCGCGAACAAAAGCAGCTCGCCCGCACTCTGGCGCAACTCGGCAAACAGATTGAAAAACTCGACCGCACGCTCCAAGGTTCGGTAAGGACCGCGCAAAAGAAAATCGCGTTCCAGCTCGACAAATTGCGGCGCAAGACCGGCCGCGCTCAGGACCAAAAAAACGCGCTGCTG
>DATFYV010000382.1:0-3835 GCA_035314845.1 Candidatus Acidiferrum sp. | reverse complement strand
TTCAGATTTGCTTTTGTACCGTGACCGTCAGGTTGGAGCTCTGCACCGCGGCAAAGTTCACCTGCGAAGGATTCAGTCCCAAGTTCATGTCCCACAACAGATGTCCAGCAGTGTCGTTGAGGCTCACGTTCACTGTGAATTGCATGCTGAGGCCTAGCGAGCTGGGATTGGCAAACAGCGCGCAGTCCGCCTGGCCATTCTTGAGCGGCACGCTGCCCTGAAAGCTCAACAAGGGGGACGATACCGTGTAGTGCAGGGTACCGACCACCGCGGTGCCGTCAGGATACTTGAAGTTCATGGCCAGCTGCGGGCCGGACGTGCCCGGAAGAATTTCGATAGCGTTGACCTTGGCGTTTTGCACTACGTCGTCGAATTCGATGTTCACGCTGCCATTGTTGACGGTAATGTCGGCGCCCTTGATGAGCGCAGCCTTGGCTCCCGCTTCGGCGAAGACGTCGACGCCGGGAAAGACCGGGAGGCCCTGCATCTGGACATTGAAGACGCGCGCGCCCGCTACGTAGAAGGCGTCTCCAGAGGTTTCCGCAAAGTACAAGTTCACGTGGTACTGGCCGTTGGGCACCTGGAAGGTATAAGCCAAGCCAGTTGTTCTGCTTTGGTTGTAGCGGCCGGTCTGATATAGGGCTGGATCGCTGGTTCCGGCGATAGTATCGGCGACGTGGCTAGGCGTTCCGCCGCTAAAGCCGGTATCGGCGAGCCAGAGTTGTCCCTTGCTATCTGTATACGCCGGTCCTCCGCACTTTACGCGGATGGGTTGCTGGGTCTGAGCGGCGACGGGCAAGACGGCGATGGCGAGCAATGCAACGAGCTTAAAAAAGTTGTTCACGAATGTTTCTCCCGCAGAATTCCTGAGATTTTTATCAATTGCAATCGATTGAGGAACGAGAGGGAGGGGGGCCCCTGGCGATTACAAAATGGAGAGTAGACTGCGCGGGCGCAAGAAACAATTGGTCTTCGGGACGGAATTAGTACAGCGCTTGGGACAGGCTGTGGACTGTCCGCGGAGAAAGTCAGACAAGAAGCGTTTTCCAGCAGGTCAGTCGGAGTTATGGGCAAAACGGGACGCACGTGCCAAAGTGGAACGGAGTTCCGTTCCGGGGCAAAGCTGTGGCGAGATTTCGGGAGCTTGGGGTGAGTTCGCGGTGGAAACCGAAATGCTTGTACATTTTCTGAAGTACGGGGGCACACGGGTTGAAGCAATTCAAAGTGTTGATCGTGGATGATTCCGTGGCCATGCGAAAGATCATCGTGCGCACGCTAGAGCAAACTGGGCTAGCGGTCAGCGAAATCGTGACCGCGGGCAACGGTCTGGAAGCGCTGCAGGAAATGGAAAAGGGCGGCGTGGATCTGGTGCTAACCGACATCGATATGCCGGTGATGGATGGCCTGGAATTTCTGAAACGCCTCGGCAGCCTGGAGGCGGCGAAGAGGGTGCCGGTGGTGATGATTACCACCGTTGGTAGTCAGGCGCGGGTAGTGGAGGCGCTGCACGACGGCGCCAAGGGATACATCCGCAAACCGTTCACCTCAGAACAGGTACGTGAGAAGCTGGGCCCGCTGCTGCCCGGCGCGTGGTGATTTCTGCTACAAAGCATGGACTTGGTGCGTGTCGGAAGGCGCGAGCGACGTAGCCTTGTCCCTCCTTGTGAAGATGGCCGTAACGGACAGCGCGGTTAGCGACACCAGGATGGGGTCGAGAGGATGGCGATAGCGCAATGAAGTATGAGTAATGTAGTAGACGATCGGAAAGATCAGCGGCGCGGAGGCGAGGGGAAACGCGGCAGCATGTCCGCGCCATGAAAGCAGGACGATACCGCTAAGCGTTCCCATCAGAAGCAGGCCATTCACCAGAAACACCACGCGAGGCAGCCAGAAATCAGCGTTCAGAAAATCGTTCAGGGGATGCTGTGTCCCCAGCCACGTGGCGATGATCCGGCCGAGCAGCAGCTTTAGTTCCAGTAGCGGATGGGTGCGGATGAACAGCGTGGCTTTTTGCCATTTGTCGTGCATGTAGGCGGTTTCGCCTAGTTGCGTGTATTGACGCACCTCGCCATAGAGGGTGATGCGCGCCATGGCATTGCCGGTGTGGGGATCAAAGATATTGTTGTTACCGCTCCAGAGTTCAAAGCTGAAATTGGAACGCAGAGGGATGATTTTGTGGAATTGCACATAGTTTCGGATGGTCCAGGGCAGGCAGCAGAGAAGGGCAAGCGTTGCGGCCGCCAGCGGCAGCCGCCAGCGCCGGAAACGGGCGCCGCGCGGATTGCTGCGCGTGGCGCGATATGCGGCCCACACCAGCCATGGCAAGAACAGCGAGCCCAGCGCAACATTCGTCAGCAGCGAAAATCCCCACAATAATCCGTACAGGCACCAGTCGCGTAGATTTTCCGATTCCGTAACGCGCAGCGTGGCCCACAGCAGCAGAGCCGCCAGCAAGGCGGAGAGGGAAGTGTCCCAAATCCATTCAAACGGCAACATTATGGCGGCGGGCAGTAGAGCCCAGAACCATGACGCCAAAGCGCCGGTAGACAATCCGCCCAATCGCTTGCCGGTGTAAAAAATGGGAATGCACGTGGCAGTGGAAAAGAGAATATTTAGAAACACTGCGGCGTTCAACGCGGGAATGCTCAAGGGGCCGAATACGCGAAAAATCCCCGCCAGCATGACTGGATAAACCGGAGTGAGCCATGCCGTTGGCCCGGTATGGTTGCGGAATGGCGAACTAAAACCCTGACCCGTAGCCAAGGCATAAGCGATGTTGCCGGTCTCCTGCGCGAAGGGCACGACGGCGAGGGCCTCGCGGGGGATTTTTCGCTCCTGATCCCAGGCAAAGGCTGCACGCGCCACGAAGGCCACGACGAGGATCAGGGCGAGAGAGGAAGCGAGGGCTACGAATTTCGATTTTGGCGGCAAGGCCGGGAGGTCGTCAGGCACGAGATGAGAATAACATCGTTACATTTTTCGCTGCACTTGCATGGCAGGCGGTCGGCGCGGGGCGCCGCTGATCGCGACAAAAAAATGGCTGGCAGAACGTTCCTGCCAGCCGGACGAATGTTTTACTGTAAGACGCACTGCGGCAATTAGCGATGCCCGCCGCCACCGTGTCCGCCGCCACCGTGGAAACCACCGCCTCCTCCACCGTGGAAACCGCCACCGCCGCCACCGTGAAACCCTCCGCCTCCGCCGCGGTATCCGCCGCCTCCGCCACGATAACCGCTACCGCCATGCGCGGAGTTGCCGTTGTACCCGCCGCCACGACTATATCCGCCGCCGTATCCACCCCGTCCGTATCCACCGCGGCCAGCGTATCCACCGTTATACCCACGCCCACCGTAGTAGCCACGTCCGCCGTAGTAGCCACGTCCGCCGTAGTAGCCACGCCCACCGTAGTAGCCACGCCCACCCCAGTAGCCCCGGCCGTATCCGTATCCGCCGCGACCGTAGCCCCAGCCATTGAACCACGGGCCGACGCCGATGAAGACGCCGCCGACGAAGTAGTCAGGACCGTAGTAGCCGTAAGGAGCGCAAGCGTAAGGATAATAGGCGTAATAACCGTATGAACAGACCGGAGCCGGACCAACGTACGCGTCCACCGGACCCACTCCGACATCAGCGCTAACTTGAGCGCTGGCGTAACTCGCCGCGAACAAACCAATTGCAAGCAGTGCTGCAAACCTTAAATAACGCATTTTCTTAGCCTCCCCGCGGAGTCGCAATGTGTAGCGCGGCCCGCAGGCTCCGGGGAACTGCGCGGCGCTGGTCCGCTGGAGTTGCCCCACATCTATTAAACCCATATCTGGCAAGAAAGTTGCAAGAG
>DATFYV010000381.1:0-7185 GCA_035314845.1 Candidatus Acidiferrum sp. | reverse complement strand
TCTTCAGCAACGGCGGCACAGCGCTGGTCATTCACGCCGCGGAGAGCGGGGAGCCTGGAACTCCCGCGCGCATCGCCTGCGGCGTCATCAGCAAGGCTGAGTAGTTTCCGCTGGTATGCGCCCTCACAGGTGATTCCGAGCGCCGCGAGGAATCTGCTTGCTAAGTTCAGACGAACAGCAGATTCCCGCCTGCTTCGGGAACCGAACATCGCCCGCTGGCCCGCCGCCTAGGCCGGGGCCGGACTGCTCTGCCAGAGATTTCGCAAACCCACTCATCCAGTAACGTCAAGTTGTAGATTCTAGGGTTCGAACGCAGGGATTCCCTGACACAGTCATTTTTGCATATTGCACCGGGCTCTTGACTTCGTCCATATCTGACTGTATATATAGTGGTAGATTGTTTTCCGCAGTATGATAGCGGGCAGACCGATCTATGCCTTCCAACCCGGAACTAGAACTACGCGGTCGCCTAGTCCGCAACTTGGGCCAGCTGCGCGACATGCTGCCTGGCTCGTTCGTGGTGCGTTACCGCAAGTGCGGCAAGGCCAATTGCCGCTGCGCCCAAGGCAAAGTCCTGCATGCCCAGTTTCAGCTTTCCATGCTTTTGGCGGGCAAACGCAAGACCTTTCACATTCCTGCAGAGTTAGCCGAGGACGCGCGTCGTGGGGTAGAGATGCATAAGCGCTTCCAGCAACTGGCAAGCCGAATCTGCCAGCTCAATCTGCGCCGTTTTCTGAGGCGCAAAGAGAAGCCATCCGAGCAGGAGCCGGATTGAGCGGGAGTCGGCACCGCTTGGAAGCCTACCTGGATAAGGTATTCGATTTTTCCCGTTTACGCGCTGCCCTGCCCGAAGGACGCCAATACCCTCAACATTCCTGGGCGAAGATCTTTGATGCTGTTTTCCTGGGTGCCGTGTGCCAATTTTCCAGCTTGCATCGGCTGGAGAACGAATGCCGGGAAGGGGTGCTGCGGAACCGGATTGGGGCCCTCAGCGAAGATACCATTCGCTATGCTTTGCAACAGCAATCGGAAGCACCGCTATTCACTCTTACCTGTGAACTAGCCCGTCGGCTGAAAAGAAACGGAGTGCTGCGCTCGGACTGGGCGCGCAGTCTGGTGGTAGCTGCTGCCGACGGCATTGAGATCTGTAGTTCCTTTGTGCGCTGCTGTGATGCCTGCTTGGAACGTACCGTTCAGCATAAAGTGGGAGAACAGCTGCGAGAAGACATTCAGTACTACCATCGTCTGAGCGTCGTGACGATAGTCAGCGCGGCGTTTCCCGTCCCTCTCGGTCTGCGTTTTCAACTCCCCGGGGAAGATGAAGTCAGCTGTACGCTGGCCTTAGTCAAAGAACTCGTGAATCAGCTGGGGCGTCGATTCTTGGACGTATTGGTAGCCGATGCGCTGTATCTGCGTACTCCCTTTGTGCAGTCCATGGAAGGTCTGGGGTTGGACTGGGTCATCAATCTGAAAGAGAACCAACCCGAATTGTTAGCCGAAGCGCGACGCACCACCAGCCGAGAAGCGGATGATCAGCAATCGGGAGATCCAGAGCACTTCCGGCTCTGGCATGAATCCGAACTGTACTGGTCGGCTGCTGATCGTAGCGTGCGCGTGGTGCGGACCGAGCGATTGCAAAGCCGCCAACGCCTCCCCCTTCGTCCCTCCCAGACGCCTGTACCGCAAGGCAAAGAGACCTACTTCATCGAGAGTACGAACTTCTATGCCAGCAATTTTGCGTTGGGGGCCATTCCGCCGTTCTTTATCCATCAACTCGGGCGCAGTCGTTGGCGCATCGACACGGAAGTCTTTCAAACCATGACCGTCGACAGCCATCTGAAAAAACCTTCCGTGCACCAGCATCACAAACAAGCCTTCGTCGTGCTAACCATGATCCGCCTGTTGGCCTACCTGCTAACCATGGTCTTCTATCACCGCCAGGTACGTAGCCACTTGCGAAGAGCCTCCTATGGTTACTGCGAGCTGGCGCAAAGGCTGGCGTACCTGTTCCTCACACCCCGTCTGGATAGCGGCTAACAGCTGGCAGCTACTGCTCTCCTTGCTCCACTTGAGTGCCCCTCCGCGGGGCGCAGGTGCTTCCTTCCCCGCAACGCCGGAAAGTCCACCCTGCGATAGGTTTTCCTCCTGAATTTTCACTGCGAATCTCTCCGGCAACGCCGAAAACCGTCAAACACAATGCTTTCATGGAGTACGATTGGCTTGCAGCCAGGAGTTTGCGAAATCTCTGACTGCTCTGCAAACCCGATTGACTAGCCCCAGACTTTGCGGTACTACTGCTCTGCGCACTCGTACGTCCCTCCCTCTGCCGCAGTTAGCGTGCGCACACTCAAACTACAGGAGCTCACCTTGTCTACAAAAGTACAACCCATCCCCGAAGGTTATCGTTCGGTTTCGCCCGCCCTCACGTGCAAGAACGCCGCCAGCGCCATCGACTTTTACAAGAAAGTCTTCGGCGCCACGGAGGTTGTACGCATGGACGGTCCCGGCGGCGTGATCATGCATGCCGAATTGCAAATTGGCGACTCCCGGATTTTCGTCTCCGATGAATTCCCCGGGATGTCGCAAGCCCCGGATGCGCAAGCACCCGCTTGCGTGAAGGGGTCTGGCATTTTTGTGTACACCGAAGACGTCGACTCCGTGGTGCAACGCGCCACCGACGCCGGCGCCCGCATGGACATGCCGCTACAGGACATGTTCTGGGGCGACCGCTACGGCAAATTCACCGATCCTTACGGACACAGCTGGGCGGTCGCCACGCACACGGAAGACGTGGCTCCCGAAGAAATGCAGCGGCGCTCAGAAGCCTTTTCCAAGCAGATGGCGCAATCCGCCGGAGCCTGACGGCAACATCCACGGATTGAGAAGCGGCCCGGCACATCGCGCGACGCGGTTGCCGGGCTCTCTGACTTGGCAGTCGCAAATCACAGCCGCTAGCTGTCGCGCAGCAATCTTTCCAGGCCTTCTACGAAAGCAAATTCCGCCGCGTGCATTTTCTTTGCTGCCAATTCCACGGTGAAAAATTCCGCCCGGTCAATCTCTGGGAAGTCCTGGAACTTACCGGACTTTGGCGGCCACTCCATCCGGAACGTGTTGCTGCGCAGCGCCGCCGGATCGCAGTCGCCGCGAAACGCCCAGGCCACCACGCGCTTTCCGCTTTTGTGCTGTATGCTGCCGAGTTTCAGATACGGGCCTTGCGGTTGCATTCCCGTCTCCTCTCGGAACTCCCGCCGCGCCGCCGCGAATTCGTCTTCGCCCGTTTCGATACCGCCCTTGGGTACGAACCAGGCCCCAGCATCCTTGCGCGACCAATACGGCCCGCCCAGGTGCACAAGCAGCACTTCCAGTTTGTGCGCTGGCGTCCGGTACATCAGCAGTCCGGCGCTAACCTTGTCTTTCTTCTTGGCTGTGTCCATGGTCGTGGGATCGCCCGCCGCGCGCCTCGCGCAATTGTAGAGCTAGTGCGTCCTGACTCCCAAGGCGCTGTCCCGGACCTCATCCCCTGCGAAGGCTGCGCAAGTCCTATCCGCTGGTCCGCGGCGGGGCCAATCCTGCAATACCTCTTTGAGGGAATCCGCGGAACAATTGCCCCTTCAGCCCCTACCAGCATTGCATTCTTCTAATCATCCAGCTTTTGGCAAGCTCGAGTGGAGCTTCACTATGGTCGAAATCAAGGGATCCGTGATTCTGGACTCAATCACCGGGATCAAGAAACGCGACGGCGCGCAGGCCTACGAAGAGCTGGTGGCCCTCCTCGACGAAGACACCAAACGCATGTTTCAGGGCGTGATTTCCGGCTCCAGCTGGTATTCGCTCGAGCTCTTCCTGCGCTTTCTGGCTGCCGAGGTGAATAAGTCCGCCAACGGCAATGAAGAAGTCCTGGTGACGCGCTCCGAGAAAGTCATCGAGCGGCAACTGCGCGGAATATACAAGGTTTTCGTGAAGCTGGGTTCGCCGGAATTCTTGATGAAGCGCATCGCGGCCGTGCATATGACCTATTTCAACGGCGTGGCCATCGAGTTCACTTCGCTCGGCCCCGGCAAAGCCACCATTCGCTACACCGGGTTCGAGGCCAAACACCGACTCATCGGCCTGACTATCGTCGGCTTTTTCCGCAAAGCGCTGGACCTTTCCGGCGCCACCGAGCGCGATGTGCGCTTCACCACGCGAATCGAGGAAGCCAAGGGCTACGCCGACCTGGCCGTTTCCTGGAAATAATCTCCCGCAAGGTTACGCTGCGAAAATCTTTCCATGTTTATTTGCCTGCGGGTACTGTGACCAGAGGCGCTCCCGGCAGGTGCTCCTTCTTCCAACGCATGGCCGTGGCGATGCGCGTGCGCCCGCTGGGATGATCGAAGAAAACGATCTCTTCGAGCCGCCCCGGACTCATTTTGCGGTATTCCCCGAGTTTCAGGTCCACTTCGGCTTCGCCGTCCGGCTGCTGCGCGGCGTTCAGCCCGTACATATCGGCTTCCATTTCCTGGGTGCGCACCGCGGAATTGAACACCGGCGTCATCGCAAAACTGAAAATGGAAAGAATCAGAACGGCCAGCGGCAGCACTGCGACATCGGTAATCTGCCGCACGTTCCAGGCTGCGCCCCAGCGCGCCAGACACCTCGTCAGCCCCCAGTTCAGATACGAGAACGCGATGAGGGCCATGACGATCAGGAACAGCGCAAATTTGTAGCTGTGATTGAGCACGTAATGGCCCATCTCGTGACCCATCACCATTTCGATTTCGGCCATCGAGCAGCGTCGCAACAGATTGTCGTTCAGGGTGATGCGTTGCGTTCCCAGAAAGCCGCTGACGTTGGCGCTCACGCGGTTGGACTGCCGAGAGGCATCCACTTCGTAAACATCCGTCGCCGGAATTCCATTGGCGCGCGCCAGGCTCAGAATCGGATCGCGGACCGTGGCGTCTTGCAGCTTGGTGTAGGTGTTGAACAGCGGGAAAACATACACTGGCGCAATCAACTGGATAAACAAAATCACCACGATGCTGCCGGCCGCCGCCCACACCCACCAGTTGCGCCCCAGCTTGCGCACGATGCCCATCACCAGGGCTACAAACAGGGACGTGCCAACCACGGAAAGGGCCAGGGCAATCAGCTGTTCCTTGAACCACGGACCGAAGGTTTGATTCAACAGCCCGTACTTATGCTCGCGAAAATAACCCTCGTAAATGCCCATTGGCAGGGTCAGCAAAAACAGAATGAGCACAAACTGCACGCCGTAGATCATCGATTGCAGCGGCTTGAAACGCGTCAGTTGCAGTGCAAAATCGCGCATCTTTCTGGAGACGCCCGCGCCCATCAGAAAAATGCAGATCAGCGCGCCAATCAGGAAATCCCACAGTTGCAGCCAGTAGCCGCCCTCGAAGTAGGCGTTGGAAGCGGCGCGCTTTTCCGCGGGGATTTTCGCCAGGTACGCTTCCGTAGCGGCGTC
This sequence comes from Candidatus Acidiferrum sp., assembly GCA_035314845.1. Lineage (GTDB taxonomy): Bacteria > Acidobacteriota > Terriglobia > Acidiferrales > UBA7541 > Acidiferrum. The sequence continues at coordinate 1,721 of DATFYV010000381.1, read as the reverse complement.
GGCGTCGAAGGTCGCGTAGGTCTCACCATAGACGCTCTCGATCGCCGGCGGATGACTGGGCAGAACGGCCTTGGGCAGATCCGCGGGCAATGCCGTACTGGAAGTACTCACTTGCGCCATTCCCGGGGAGACGCTGACGAGCGCCAAGCCGGCCAACAGTGCACATCGCGTGATTTTCAAGACACGAGTTCCCATGAACGCTCCTGATCGATTGTGACGGTCCTTGAGCTATACGGTGCGGGCGCTTGGAAAGTTTCCTTTCTTGCGGCTCGGGCACGGAATGGCGCCGCGCGGGCGGCGGCCCCCGCCGTTCGCTTCCGCGTGCAGCAACAGTTAAAATGAACTGTGCTTCTTCGCGGCTGGTTTCGCATTCTATTTCTCTATGATGTTGCCGAAGCGTTCGACCTGGCGAAAATCCAGGAGCTCATCGGCACGCGCGGCGCGCCGCTGCGCCATGTCCTCCCCCGCCGCTCGCCGCAGTATATGCATTTTGCCAACCCGCCGATCGAAGAGGTTGGTGACCCGGTTACGCTGCCCTCCGGTGAGGAATTGGCATGCTCCATCAAGTATCACGCTTACGCTGTAGCCGTGGTGCAACTTGACGTCCCTTTCTCCTGTGATTGGGACGAGTTGATCGCTCAAGCCTCCCGCTGGATGGACTCTTCCGAAGTCGAGCCGCTGGCCCGCGCCACGCTGCATCGCCACCTGGAACGCGTCACTCCCGCGGTGGTAAAGCCGAACGCCGATTGGCTGGAAGAAAGCTATCTGATCATCGGGGTGCAAACCGCGCAGCATACCGCTCAACAAGCCAGCGGCACAGCCTGCAGTGGCGCGGAACTGCTCGCCACCCACGGCAACGAAATTGCCCGCCTGGTGCGTGGTGAATCCGCAGCGCTCTCTCCCAAGGCCACGGAAGAGGCGCTGCAGGGAAGTTTGTCCTACTATCCTTCCGATCTCGTGGTGATTGGCGCGTCCGGCGCCCTGGTGGTGGACGATTCCGAGGATGCCACGGCGACGGGGCAAGTGCTGGAATTCGCCAAAATGCAATTGCTGGAGTTTCGCTACTACGACCGACTGATGACCCAATTGCTTTCCGACGTCTACGACATGCTGGAACGCAAGCGCAACGTGCTGCTGGCGCGCTGGAGCCTGCCCCGCGAGGCTCATAGCGTGAACGCCATCCGCCTGGACGTGATGGAGCTGACCGAGCGCATCGACAATTCCATCAAATTCGTCAGCGACATTTACTACGCGCGCGTCTACCGCCTGGCCTCCACGCGCATCGGCCTGCCCGACTACCGCAACCTGGTGGATGAAAAATTGCGCGCCGTCGGCGAAATGTACGATTTCATGATGGACCAGTTTAATGATGCGCGGTCTTTCGTCATCGAACTGGGCATCGCCATCTTGGCGCTGCTCGACGTGGTTTTACTCTTGCGCGGACGATGATTCTCGCGTGCGCGAATCATAAGGTTTAAAAAAATTGATTAACCCAGGGCGCTCTACTGCTCGAGCGCAACCGCATTGGCGTTCAATACGCGTGTCAAATCGTGCGAAATCGATTCCGCGGTGGCCGTCAGTTGCTGCGCGGAGGGATCCAACTCCAGTTCGTAGCGGGCTGCCGGCGCATAGACGCTGACCGAAATTACCGGTCCGATATTGCCCGTCGGCGCCGGCTTCACCACCTGATATAAGGTTTGCTCGGGCTTGGCCAGATTGCC
>DATFYV010000380.1:0-9410 GCA_035314845.1 Candidatus Acidiferrum sp. | reverse complement strand
GCGGTTGCGGGATCAACTAAGGGAGTTACACTCACTGCTTCGCGGCATATTAGCTTTTTGGCGCGGCAACTGCCCGGGGATCGCGCGGGGGATTATCGGGCGTTTTTGCGGGCGGTGCAGAATGATGAGGCACAGGGGTTCACGGTCACAGCACCGGCGACGACAATTACGGCAAAGCCCTCGCTCGCGAAGCCGTGACCTACGGACGCATTGAATCATTTGGCCGAGAAGAGCGGTTTAAGTATTACGGCCGGGCTAGCTGGGGCCCAGCATGCTGCGCCCCTACAAAACCTGTGCGCTCGTTACCGGCCGAGATTACGACTAGACGCCCATCACTTCTTTTTCTTTTTGGGCGCTTAGGTCTTCGATTTTCTTGGTTTCGGCGTGGGAGATTTTCTCCAATTCATCTAGGGCGCGCTTTTTTTCGTCTTCGCTGATCTTCTTTTCTTTTTCCAATTTTTCGATGGCTTCTTTGCTGTCGCGGCGCACATTGCGGACGGCGGTGCGGTGATTCTCGAGCATTTTGTGCAGGAGCTTGACCATGTCTTTGCGGCGCTCTTCGGTGGGCGAGGGGATGGGGACGCGGACGACTTTGCCGTCGTTGGTGGGATTTAGGCCGAGGTCGGCGGTGCGGATGGCTTTATCGATCATGCTGACGGCACTGGCGTCCCAGGGGGCGATTACCAACATGGTGGGATCGGGGACGGTCACGGTGCCCAGCTGGTTTACGGGCATGGGGGTGCCGTGGTAGTCGACGCGGACGTTGTCCAAGAGCATGGCGTTGGCGCGGCCGGTGCGCAGGGTGGTGGTTTCCTTGCGGAAGTCGTCGACGGCTTTTTCCATGCGGGTGCGGGCGGCGGCTATGGCGTCTTTGGTGGTGGCGATGGTGGTCATTGCGTTGGTTCCTCGGTGCGAGCGTTCTTGTTTAAGCTCAGCATTATTCCATTTTTGTGAATTTGATAAAAGTTAGAAGGCGGACAAGATTGCCTACGGTCGTGGCCGATCTTACGCGGGCCGGACTGAAGTCCAGCGCCTGCACAAAACTTACGCTGGGGTTACCTTCGAGCCTACGCGTTCACCCAACACGACGCGCAGCAAGTTTCCTTTTAAGCCCATGTTGAAGACTACTATGGGCATGCCGTTGTCCATGCATAGCGAAATGGCGGTGCTGTCCATTACTTTTAGTTCCTGGTGCAGGACATCGCGATAGGTGATGCCCTCGAAGAGTTTGGCGCTGGCTACTTGTTCTGGATCAGCATCGTAGATGCCATCTACCCTGGTGGCTTTCAGGATTACGTCGGCTTTGATTTCAATGCCGCGAAGGGCGGCTGCGGTGTCCGTAGAGAAATACGGGTTGCCGGTGCCGGCGGCGAAGATGATTACGCGGCCCTTCTCGAGGTGGCGGACGGCGCGGCGGCGGATGAAGGGCTCGGAGATTTGCTGCATGTTGATGGCGCTGAGGACGCGGGTGAAGACGCCGGCTTTTTCGAGAGAGTCTTGCAGGGCCAAGGCGTTGATGACCGTGGCGAGCATGCCCATGTAGTCGCCGGTGGCACGATCGATTTCAAAACCCTTTTGCCTCGCGCCGCGAAAGATGTTTCCCCCTCCCACCATGATGGCTACTTCTACCCCGAGTTCGTGGACTTCTTTTACTTCCTGGGCGATTTCGCGGATGGTGTCGCCATGGATGCCGAAACCGGCGGGGCCTTGGAAGGATTCGCCGGAGAGTTTTAGGAGGATGCGCTGGTAGACCGGATGAGCTTTTTTGGATGAATCAAGTTTGCCGTTTTTGGCGGGTTTGGGCTTGGTGGATTTCTTAATCGCGTTGGTGGCCGCCATAGTTCTCCGATGGGTGAGTCGCGGAATTGTAACAAATGAGGGGGAAGCGTGGATAGGTATCGGGTGTCGCTGACACCGAGGGGTGGGCTAAAACCGTGAAAGCGGCGTCAAGCCGCCGCTTTCCAAATGACGTTCGGCAAACGCTGCCCTAGGCGCCGGCGGGAGACGTGGATGGGCTGACCGGGGAGCCGGACGGCTCGGGGGAGCCAGCATTGCCCGCGGTGCTTACTTCGCCTACTTTGAAGCGAACGAAGCGGCGGATGGCGATGTTTTCGCCGAGTTTGGCGATGGCTTGGGCGATCATTTCGCCGATGGTGACGCTCTCGTCCTTGATGTAGTGCTGCTCGTAGAGGCAATTTTCTTCGTAAAACTTTTCCATCTTGCCGGTGGTGATTTTTTCCACCACGGCTTCGGGCTTGCCGGTGGCCAGCGCTTGCGCTTTGTAGATTTCGCGCTCCTTCTCGAGCATTTCGGGCGTGACTTCTTCGCGGCGGACATAGCGCGGGTCCAGGGCGGCGATGTGCATGGCGATGTCGTGGGAAAGCTGAATGAAGGCGTCGGTACGGGCCACGAAGTCGGACTCGCAATTGAGTTCCACGAGCACGCCGATTTTTCCACCGGCGTGGATGTAGCTGCCAACCAGACCTTCGGTAGCTTCGCGGGTGGCTTTCTTGGCCGCGGCGGCCTGGCCTTTTTTGCGCAGTACGCTGATGGCTTTCTCGAGGTCGAGATTGGCTTCGATCAGTGCGGCGCGGCAATCCGCGAAGCCGGCGTTGGTGCGTTCGCGCAGCTCTTTCACGAGTTGCGCGGGGACGTTGACTGGACCTTTGTCTGGAGCGGGTTGTGTGCTCATGCTTTCGTCTCTTCTCTTCCGGCTAGTTTTAATAAATTCTTTTGGACAGACGTACGACATACAAATCGGCCCAGCGCTTGTGAACTGCACCGAGCGCCGGGCCGACGGGATGCTTGCTCCGACGCGTTACGCTTAGTGCGCGGCCTCGACGGGCGGCGCGGGCTCGGGTGCAGTCGCGGCCTCGCTGCTAGCTTCGGCGGGAGGCTCGACTGGGATGTCGGCGGGCAGTTCCACTACGGCCTCGACGAAGTCGCCTTCCTGCTTTTCGTATTGCTCGTAGGCGCTGGTGTCCACGTATTCTACGCCATCCACCAGAGCTTGATCGGCGGCGGCCTTTTGATCGGCGACCTGCGATTGCTGATAGGTGTTGTGGCCTTCGAGCACGGATTCGGAAATTTTCGAAGTGAACAGGCGGATGGCGCGCAGGGCGTCATCGTTGCCGGGAATGATCCAGTCCACCACGTCGGGATCACAGTTGGTGTCGACGACGGAGACTACCGGTACGCCCATGCGGCGGGCTTCCTTGACGGCGATTTCTTCGGCGTTGGAATCGATGACGAACATGGCATCGGGCAGGGTGGCCATGTTTTCGATGCCCTCGAGATTCTGATTCAGATGCTTCATTTCGCGGCCGAGGCGCGCTTTTTCTTTCTTGGAGAGATCGTTAATGCGGCCGTCTTCGTGCATAGCTTTCAAAAGTTTCAGACGTTTGATGGACTTTTGCAGGGTGGCCCAGTTGGTGAGGGTGCCGCCCAGCCAGCGGTGATTCACGAAGAAGGCGCCGCAGCGCTTGGCTTCTTCGGCGACGGCTTCTTGCGCCTGGCGCTTGGTGCCGACGAAGAGCACGGTGCGGCCCTGGGCGGAAAGATCATTCACGAAGCGGCTGGCTTCGCGAAACATTTTCAGCGTTTTTTGCAGATCGATGATGTGAATTCCGTTGCGTTCCCCGAAGATGTATTCCTTCATCTTGGGGTTCCAGCGACGGGTCTGGTGGCCAAAGTGAACTCCAGCCTCCAGCAACTCTTTCATGGTGATTTCTACTGCCAAGTTTCCTCCTTTAAGGATAGCTGCTTGCGACAGCGCGTTGGTGAGGTTGCCGAATACCGGCGGTCAACCTCGGTCGTGCTGAAGAACAACCTTTTGCCGGCTCCTTGCCGGCCGTGATCTCGGTGGAGGCGTTTGCACGCTCCCACCGGAGGCCATGCGGCGCATTGCGAAAACTGCGCCAAAACCTTTTGCAACAACCAAGCCACCCAGCGATTAACGCTTGGTGAACTGGAAGCGCTTGCGAGCGCCCTTTTGCCCGTACTTCTTGCGCTCTTTCATGCGCGAATCGCGCGTGAGAAAACCGTTGGTGCGGAGCGCGGGGCGCAATTCGGGGTTGTAGCGCGAGATAGCCCGCGACAGGCCCATGCGCACGGCTCCGGCTTGTCCGCCGACGCCGCCGCCATGCACGGTGCACATCACGTCGACCTGGTCGGCGAGGCTGGTGAACTTGAGCGCTTCGGTGGCGTCATGCTTCCACGCGTGGTTCGGGAAATACTGGTCCGTGGTGCGGCCGTTGACGGTGAATTTGCCGCTGCCAGCGCGCAGAAAAACGCGCGCTACGGATTCCTTGCGGCGGCCGGTGCCCATGATCCAAACTTTAGTGCCATGTAGTGGCGAAACAGTGGTGCTCAACGTTCCTCCTCGAAAATCGCGAAGCAAAACTTAAAATAGCCGAAGGCGTAGAAAATTCGGCTGAGGCAGCAAGGTCGGCGCACCATGGTGAGGTGCGAAGACGAAACGGATGGGCAACTGCCTGGGAGACTGGAATACTGCAGGTGGTAACACCTACCAGAACAACAATCCCCTAACGTTTGCTGCTTCGTTCCCGGCGGCAGCAGAAACCGGCCGCCACCAACCTACGGCTACAAATCTATCTCGCAGCCCCTATACCGATACGGGCTGCGGCTTTTGGCCAGCATGCCTAGCGAGACCGGCGGCGTCGCGATAGATACGCAATTTCTTGGCCCGACGGGCGCGTAGCTTGTTCTTGGGCAGCATACCGAGCACCGCTTCGCGAATCATCCAATCCGCTTTGATGGGGCGCAGGCGCTTGGCCGGGACTTCTTTAAGCCCGCCGGGGTAGCCGCTGTGGGAATAATAAACCTTTTGCTCGACCTTATTGCCGGTCATGCGCATTTTGTCGGCGTTGATGACCACCACGTGGTCACCGGAATCGAGATATGGGGTAAAGCTGGCTTTGTCTTTTCCCATCAGCATGCGGGCGACTTTGGTCGCCAGACGGCCCAAGACTACGTCCGTGGCATCGACCACGAACCAATCGGCGCCAATCTTCAACGCCTCTGCTTCCGCTCCCTTGGCTACGTACGTCCTCATTGCAACAGTCACACCTTTCCCTGTAGAGACAAACTGTAATCTTAAGGTAGCGCTGGGCCCTTGTCAACGAGCTTCTCCGAACGGAATCGTGGCTTCCGCAAGGTCTGCCGCGTGGCGGGCTTACAGGTGAAGATTCACACCAGAAACCATTGCGACTGGCGCGATCGGTCGATGTTCCTTATTGTTCCTCGTTGCGGATGGATTTTGTCGATGGGAAAAAAATCGGCGGCGCTCACCGGGACTGCCCGTGATTGGAACGCGCTGACGAAGTCTCGCGCCGTTGACCGTGGCGGGCGAAAAAAAACGTTGACTAGCGCGGCAAAGGCCAATATCGTAGCGCCGACTCGTCGATGGCGTGCGCCCCCAGCACGGTAAACGAGCCCCGCGAAAGCACGTCTTGCAGGTTTAACATTCTCTCCCTTGCGGACGACCGAGAATGCGCGCGAGATTAGGAGAACGTCATGAACCTCGCCCAGAAAAATCAACGGATGGCTGCAATTAGTGCAATGTTTTTGCTATTGCTGACCGGCGGATTAGCGTGGGCCACCGACAAGAAGCCGAGTTCTTCGCAGGCTCCCGCCAAGCCGGCCGCAGCTGCGCCTAAGCCAGCGGCTGCGCCGAAACCGGCGGCCACGGCGCCCAAACCCGGCGCGACCGGCACTCACCCAGCGACCGGAACGACTGGGACCCACCCGGCGACAACGGGTACGACTGGCGCAAAAGGCACGACTGGAACGGCTGGATCCGCAGGCACCAAAGGCGCGACGGGCAGTGCGGGGACGAAGGGTGCGACTGGAGCTACGGTGGGCGCGAAGGGGGCGGCCGGCGGCGCGGGGGCGCATCCTGCAGCAGCGTCAGCGGTTGCACCGCATAGCTTGGGAGCAGGCGCGGGCAGATCGCCGGCTTTGTCAAAGACGGTACAGACAAAGTCCGGGGCTTCGGTGGGAGTCGATAAGCGAGGCAATGTCCGCACGATTCAGACTACTCATGGCATGACCATCAACCGCGGGGTGAACGGCAACCGCCGGGTGGTCACGGAACGGAACGGGCAGCGCTTCGTCACCACAGGGCACGCGGGCGGCTACGTGCAACGGCCGTATCGAACGGTCGGGGGCCGGGCCTACTATCAGCGCAGCTACGTGTATGGTGGGCGCAGCTACGCTGTCGTATATGGCGGGTATCCATATCGCGGTGGATACTATTATCGATACTATCCTACTTATTACTACCAGCCGGTTTACTACGGCTGGGCCTATGATCCCTGGCCGGCCCCCGTGGCCTATGGCTGGGGCTGGGGCGGAGCGCCTTGGTATGGATATTATGGCGGGTACTTCCAGCCTTACCCGGTGTATCCGTATGCCTCGTTGTGGGTCGCGGATTATCTGATTGCCGCCAATTTGCAGGCTGCGTATGAGGCGGGTGTGGCCGCGGGGGCGGCTGGCGCTTCGAGCTTTATCTATGATCTGGGCACGGGCGCATACGGCGGAGGTTACGAGGCCGCGGGAGATGCCGCAGTGGCGGCGAAGCTGACTCCCGAACTGAAGCAGCAGATCTCCGACCAAGTGAAGGCGGAGATTGCCGCGGAAAAGGTGGCCGCTGCGGGTGGCTCTGGCACCGGCGGCACGGCGAGTGCCAGCGCCGGTGGCGGAGACGAACGGCCGTCAGCGCTAGATCCCAACTACAAAATGTTCGTAGTCTTCACGGACGTGGATGTGAGCACCGACGACGGACAGGATTGCACGCTCAGCGCGGGGGATGTGGTGGAGCGCATCGACGCGGACGCCGGAACGGACAACGGCGTGCACGTGCGGGTGCGCGCCGGGAAGAGCTCGGATTGCAAGGTGGATTCCAATCCGCAAGTGGATCTGAACGATCTGCAGGAGATGCATAACCATTTCCGGGAGCAGGTCGACGCCGGATTGAAGAGCCTGGCCACGAATGCGGGCAAGAACGGACTGCCGGCGGCTCCGAGCACCAGCACAATTGGAGGACCGCCTCCGGCCCCCGACGCCAATGCCGCGGATCAACTGAAGCAGCAGCAGCAGGATGCCGACCAAGCGGAAGCGGAAGCCAAGCAAGCGGCCAGCACTGCACCGCAGAACTAGATGGTCTGCGTAAGAGGCGAAGCCGCCGCTATTTACTGCAGCCTGTAGGTGCCGGGGTTTGCCCGTAGTTTTCGCGGGAGTAGTTCACCGCGCCATGTCAGACGGCACTAATTTCTTGGTTTGGAGGATTTGGTCATGCATTTGAAGGCATTCCCGGCGGTTACCGCTGCGTTGGTTGCTTTTTGTTCATGTTCCGCGGCTGCGGCGCAGTTGGCGCCCACCGCTTCGCTGCCTGACGAGCTCGCGGCGCAATACAAAATCTCCAAACTGAATGTGGACTCGACGGGAACCGTGGTGACCGATGCGGGAACCGTGTTGAACGTGCAGAAGGGCGGAATCCTGGGGTTCCAGTACGACAACTACGGGATCGTGGCGATCAAGTACGACAAGAGCGGAATACATGCGCCGAACGCCCTGGCGATGATGATGTTCACTAAGTCCAACAAAGTGCAAACCAAGTTCTTGACCGTGGGCGAAAAAGTATATGTAACGAAGATCGATGTAAACGTGAAGGGCGAGAAAGTCACATTTAGTCTGGTCGAATGCGACACCTGCAATAACGTGCAGCAGCCCTCGGGCTACAAAGCACAGTTAGCGTTTCAGTTCGACAAGGGCTATCTGGAGACGGCTAACGCCTCGCAGGTGGAAGATACCATTGGGCAAGTTCTGACCATAGACACCGGCAGCGGGTCGGACTCGCAGCAAGCGTCCAACACCCAGGGCGCCCAGGGCGCCCAGGGCGGAGGGCAAGGCCAGCAGCAGGCTGCGGCTGCCGCCGCACCGGCACCGGCTGCCGAGCCGGTAAGCATCGAAGTGGGGCAGACGCCCGAGCAGGTAAAAGCGGCACTGGGCGATCCGCAGAAAATCGTGAAGCTGGGCAGCAAGCAGATTTACGTTTATAAGGACCTGAAGATCACCTTTACCAACGGCAAAGTTTCCGATGTGCAATAGCGGCCGAAGTTAAAGAGTCCCCAAGACGGCATGACGGCTGTGGTCGGGCCCTATCCGTGGGTTTAGACAATCGCGCAGGTCTTGCCCGCCAATCGGCGTGGCACTTTCAGTTACAATAATCACGTACAGTCACGTGGTGCCGAGGACTGCTTGATTCACCGCAACATTTTTCATAACGAAGCGCTGCTTCCGGTCGAGAAAACGCGCCTTTCTCCCGGGCAGGCGGGATTGATTTGCGGCTTCGGTCTATTCACCACGCTGCGCATCGCGCGCGGGGAAGCCTTCGCCTACGAACGGCATTGGCGGCGGCTTGAAAAAGATGCTGCAATCGTCCATCTGCCCATGCCCTACTCGGGCGCCAAAGTTCGCGTACATCTCCACGAGGCAATTCGCGCCAATCGCGTGGATGAGGGCTGCGCGCGCATTTATCTGGTGCACAACAACGTGGGCTTCTGGCAGAGCGATGAGCCTCGCCCGGAACTGGACCTGATTATTACCACTGCGGACCTGCCGCAGTATCGCGAGCCCGCGCGGCTGACGCTGCGCGAGCATGGCCGCCATGCCGCTTCGGCGCTGTGCAGCGTGAAAACCATCTCCTGGCTGGACAATGTCTGGTCCGTGGGCGAAGCTGCGCGCGAGGGCTACGACGAGGTGGTGTTGCTGAATGAGCGCGGCGAAGTTGCCGAATGCACTTCCGCGAATGTTTTCGCCGTAAAGGATGGCAAGGTGTTTACTCCGCCGCTTAATTCCGGCTGCCTGGAAGGGGTGACGCGGGGCATCTTGTTCGAAATCGCGCCGGAGGCGGGGGTTTCCGTGGTGCAGCAGGCGCTGCGTCCTGAAGACCTGTATTCCGCGGACGAAGTGTTCATCACTTCCACGAATCGCAACCTCATTGGGGTAAGCACCATCGCCGGGCATGCCATCGCCACGCCGACGGGAACGGTGGTCAAACGCTTGAACGACCTCTTCGAAGCCTACCTAGCCGAATACGTGGACCGCAGGCTAGCTGCGGCGCGTTAGGTCCCAGTAGCATTTGGCGCTCTCCCAGAAACTATCATAATAAGATAAACATAAAATTAACCATGTGTAGTATTGTTGCGCTTGCTACGTTACTTTTACTTAGGAATCGTTGACCAGGCTTTCTTTGTCTCGATGGCGGCGCAGATGTAACCGTCAACCATTATGCAAGATCCAGTCAATAGCCTCGGATTTCAGATGAGCGAAGCGGGAACACGACGTTCGAAGCAGCGAAAGCAGACGCTAAAAGAACTCGCCAAGTT
>DATFYV010000379.1:0-10375 GCA_035314845.1 Candidatus Acidiferrum sp. | reverse complement strand
CACTGTAAACTGAACCTAATCCTCACAAAGGAAGTCGGTTAAGGTTTGCCGAGGATACATGAAAACTGGCCGAGGACGGGTGTGTAAAGAAACCACTTGCAAACCATTTGCATATGGCTCTAATATACGACTATTATAGTCTTATAAGACTATTTATGTCGTATATGAAAGGCAACTGCAAATGAACTTTGATGGCGGAACGCATGACTAGGAGCACTCGTTGGACCCAAAAACTCTGGCGCTGGGGGACCATCGCGGTCATCGCAATAGGTGGATTAGCACACGCGGGGAGGGCTGCAGCACAAGAGCCTCCGTACCTGGTGACGTACTCTGACGCACTCGAGGAGCCGGGAAATCTGGAGATTGCGGTTAAGAACTTGCAGGCGGCGCCGACGGGCGGCAATGCCTTCTTTAGCTCCACGCTGGAACTGGAATACGGCGTAAAGGCCTGGTGGACGACCGAAGTGTACCTGAGCGGGCAGAGCACCTCGCAGCAATCGACTCTGTTCACGGGATTTCGCTGGGAAAACCGCTTCCGCCCGCTGCTGCGGCAACATCGCTTCAACCCCGTGCTGTACTTGGAGTACGAAAATATCAGCGATGCCGACCGTAGCATTCTAGAGGTAGAGGGACACGACGGCATCGGCGATTTGCTTGTGCCGAATGCCCAGGCCAGAAAAACGATCACCCGGGAGTTGGAGACGAAGTTGATCCTTTCCAGCGACGTACGCGGGTGGAACATATCGGAAAATTTTATCGCCACGAAAAATTTCAACGGAGACCCGTGGGAATTTGGCTACGCGTTCGGAGTGAGCCGGCCCTTGGCCCTGAAGGCCAGCAGCCGGGAATGCTGGCTTTGCCGGGAAAATTTTGCCGCCGGGGCGGAGATTTACGGCGGGCTGGGAGATACCCACGATTTTGGACTGCACGCCACATCGCACTATGCGGGACCGGTGGTGGTTTTTAATATGCCGAAAGGCCCAAGCATCACGTTTTCGCCGAGCTTCGGACTGAATGGCAACAGTGTCGGCGTGCTGTACCGCTTCAAGGTGTCGTATGAAGTGCAACAGGTAGTTGACTATTTTCGGCGAGGCAAATCGTAATGCGCGCAATGGACTGGAAGACGAGCGGGAGGCAAGTAAGAAAGTTGGCGGCTATCTTCTGCGTGACCGCGTGTATCGCTGCGGCTTCGGATGGCTCGTGGCTAAAAAACGTGCCGGACGCCGAGCGGAGCCGGATGAATCCGTTTGCGGGTGACGCGGAGGCCATCGCGGCCGGTTCGAGGGTGTTTGGCGATCATTGCGCGAAATGTCATGGCGACGATGCCACGGGACGGCGGAAAAAGCCCAGCCTCCGGAGCAGCCGGGTGCAAGGCGCCTCGGACGGCGAGTTATTCTGGCTGCTGAGCAACGGAAGTCTGAAACGCGGCATGCCCACCTGGAGCAAATTGCCGGAGCCCACTCGGTGGCAGGTGATCGCTTACGTGAAGAGTTTGGGGACGAGTTGGCTGATGAACGAAGAGCCTGCGCCGGAGAGGGTTGCGCAAAAATCCGCGTCAGCTTACGAGACGAACGTACACCCGACGCGATAGGTGCCTTGGGCGGTGCGCTGCGACCAGACTTGCTTGAGGTTGACGCGCACGGGCGGAAGAATGGGCACGTGCAGCACCGCGAAGATGCTGGGCGGCAGTTCCTCGGCAGCGTCGAGTTCCAGGGCCACGCCACCGAAGCCGAGGTCCAGAACGCGGGCGCGGCGCGCGGCTTCTTCGCCAAGCACCGCATAGGAGTTGGTGCCCGTCATGGATACGCGTTCAGCCTTGCGCACCACGGTAAAAATATTTGGCGAAGGAACGTCGCCGGTGGTTTGTCCGCTGGCCATGCCGGAGGCGGTCGCAGCAGCAGCGGCTTCAAATCCGGAAGGAGTAGTACGGGGCTCGACGGAAGCGCGACCGGGTGCCGTTCGCGAGGCCGCACTCTGTGGCCCGCGAGGCTCCTGGAATTGCGCTTCGGCACGCGGAGATGCGACTTGAGGTGCAACTTGAGGCGTAACTTCCGCGCGCGACGCGGCAATGTCCGTTCGCGAGCCGGAGGATTCCGCTCGCGTAGTGGACGCCCGGCCGTGACTGGCGTGCTTCAAGCGATACAGGCGCTCATCGGCCACCCGAATGAGTTGGTCGGCCTGCTCGCCATCTTGCGGGAAATTGGCCACCCCGTGATCCAGATTGACGCTCACGCTGATATTCAGAGTTTTAATCGCGTCGGCAAAAACGGCTTCGATGCGGCGGCTGAGCGCGAGAGCCTGCGGTGCGTCGGTCTGCGGCAGGAGCAGCGCAAATTCGTCGCCACCGATGCGGAAGGCGGAGTCCGATGTGCGCAGCGTGCGTTTCAGCGTGGCCGCGGCGGCTTGTAACACCTCATCGCCGCGCGGATGCCCGTGCGTGTCGTTTACTTCCTTGAAGCGGTGCAGATCGAGCATCACCAGTCCGAGTGGCTGACCGTAGCGCCGGGCGCGATTCAACTCCTTCTCAAAAGATTCTCCAAACAGCCGGCGATTGTAGAGGCCAGTGAGTGCGTCCGTGACGGCATTCATCTGCAATTCTTTGAGCGCTTCGTATTCGATGATGATCGGCACGCGAAACATATTTGCGGAAGACAATACGTCGAGCAGGGCCGTCTTGAGTGCCACGGGGCGACTCAAGCATTCGCTGAGTTCGCGGCGGCGCAGCAGCGTCTCATCCCACAGCTGGATGCACTGGCTCTCCAGCAGCTCCAGGTGCGTGATGGCGTGAAAATAGCGCTGCAGAAATTGTCCGCGCGCCGCTACCTCTAGACCACTGAGCGTGTCCGCCAGCAGTTCAAGGTAGGAATCTTCGGTCGGCAAACGCAAGGGCGCTGGGGCGCCGGAGCTAGGCATATCCGGTGGTTACCTGATTTCGCCTATCCCCGCGGGGGTTGGGGAAGCATAGGGCTTTCTCTACGATACTGGGAGCAAGCGGGAGGCCAATCCCATTGCCCGCAGGACCTCGAGGCCACAGGCGCCGAGGGTCGCAAAGCCGGGTTATCTTATTACAGCAAATGGAAATAAGGAAAGATTAAAGTACGTTTATCACGAGGAACGCAAGGTCTGGACGCTGCGGGACGGCTAGGCGAGGGCGACCAATCGGCCTAACGAGATACGAATTTACTCAAGAGGTCTTAGGAATTCCAACCCAAACAGCCGCATATCGCCTGCGGCGTCCTGACGGAGTACTTTGGCGGAAATAGGGGGAGTTTCGCTGGGAACCACGCTGGAGGGTGCGGGTGAAGGTGCGGGTATCGTGAGGTAAACCACTTGATCCGCCAGCAGCACGTGTGCGGACGCAATACAGGCGCCCGTGGCGCTAATGTTTAGAGTCTTGGTCAACTCCACGAACTCCGCTCCGGAAATGTCGGTAGCCCGCAGAAAGACGGGGACTTGCAAGCGGATTCGGGGCGAGCGGCGGATTGGGGAATAGTCCAAGCGCTGGCCTTCCTTAAGGAGTTGAGTTTCCACACGCTCTCTCATAGTACTAGGGAACTAGTACGGATTATTGCACTCCGAGTGCCAACCAGTTTGTTGTTTACGTGCCATAAATCTATCATTTACCGCTAGTTAAGACAAGGGCGAACCGCCACGCGAATTTGGATGCTGGAGGAGGTTCGGAGGTGTCTAGTTCGTTTCCTCAATTGTGCAAATCAAACTCCTTTCCCATTGACAGCGAACCACCCCTTTGCGAGCATCAATCGGGGAAATGGTAAAAATTTACCACTCGAATAGGAAAGCGATTATCTATCTATGGGCGGAGCCATTTTGAGTGCGATTTCTACAGAGCATCCGCAGGGCCTTTCCATGCCCATCGCGCTAGTCCACGGAATCATGGATGCCATCGAGGAGCCCCTCCTGGTGGCGGATCGCTCCGGCAATTTGCTGTTGGCCAACGAGCCAGCCCGCAAGCATCTCGCCACGCGAGGATTTTCCGAACCTCTCGGCGTCAACCTGTTCGGCGGCGTATTGTGTGTGGACGCCGGCGAAGTGTTCAGCCAGATTGCCGGCGGACAACACGAAGTAAGAATGATCCTGGAGCTGGGCGAATCGAAGTATCGTGCGCGCGTGAGGTGGATGCCTGAGTCGGACTGGCTGGTGGTACAGCTAACGATTCAGTCTACGAGCCATGGCGAAGGGCCGGGAACGCATCCGACAGTGCAGGAGCTTTTGCAAGAGCGCGAGATTACCTACCGGAATCTGCTGGCCGCCTATCTGAAGTTACAAGAAGTGAACCGACAAAAAACGGTATTCCTGGCCTCCGCGGCACACGAGCTAAAAACGCCGTTGGCGGTAATCAAAGGCTATTACGACCTGCTTTTGACGGGCTCCCTCGGCCGGCTGACAGAAAAGCAGCGCGACATCCTGGAAGAATCCAAAGACAGTTGCGAGCGCCTGGTGCGCCTAGTGTCCATGTTCTTGAACTACTCGGCGCTGGAGAGCGGCAAGCTGATCCTGCAGCTGCGCGATAACGATTTGCGGGATTGTCTGGAAGAATTGACCAAGCGCTGGTCGGAAGCCTTTCAGCGCAAAGGCGTGCGCCTCGAAGCTACCTTTGACCCCTCGATTCCCACATTCAAATTTGATTACCAGAAAGTGCAGCAGGCGGCGGCCAACCTCCTCGACAATTCGCTAAAACACACCCCGTCAGGGGGAAGCGTGACGCTTTGCGCCGCGCCCCACTTCTGGGAGCGGCGCGTGGCCGCGGCATCGCCATCGACGGAACGCCGGCGTTTCCGCCTGCCGCGTCCGAACAGCGTGGAGGTCAGCGTTTCCGATAGCGGGCCGGGCATTCCTGCGGAGCATCACCAGGAGATTTTTGAAGACTTTGTGCGCGTGGATCGCAACACTTCCGGCATGGGCTTGGGGCTAGCCATTGCAAAGAGACTGATCCAGGCGCACCGCGGGAAAATTTGGGTGGAGAGCGAACCGGCCACGGGAAGTAAGTTCACCTTTTTACTGCCAATGGACCAAGCCTAATTACTTTAGAGTTTTTTTTCGATAGGAAAGGAACACCGCAATGGCCGTGAAGGACAAGATTCTAGTGGTGGATGATGAGCCAAGCATCCGCAAATATCTGCAAACCCTGCTCGAGGTGGATGGTTATGACGTAGAGACGGTGAGCACGGGAAAAGAAGCCATCGAGAAGGTCAGCAAAGGCGACCGGCCGGACTTCGTGATCCTGGACGTGTTGATGCCGGAAATGAACGGCCTGGACACTCTGAAAGAGCTGATGCAGGTGGACCGCACCCTGAACGTGATCATGCTGTCGTGTTCGAATGAAGTGGGCACAGTGGTGGAAGCCATCCGTATCGGCGCGCATGACTATTTGACCAAGCCTTTCGAAAAATCGGAACTCGATGCGGCCATGCTGAAGTCCCGACAAAAGAAAGAGTTGGCCTCGGAGAACCAGGCGCTGCGCGATTACTGCGACCAGGTGACCGAGGATTTGAGTTTCCTGGCCGCCAGCCCGCAAATGGTGCGCATCCGGCAGCAGATCCTGCAGATTGCGCCCGTGGATGTGCCCGTCTTTATCTGCGGTGAAAGCGGAGTTGGCAAGGAAGTGGTGTCGCGTATGATTCACTTGCGCTCCAAGCGCCGCAACCAGCCCTTCATCAAGGTGAATTGCGCGGCGCTTCCCGGCGAACTGCTGGAATCGGAGCTATTCGGCTTCGAACAGGGTGCATTTACCGGAGCCGTGCGCGCCAAGCCCGGGAAATTCGAACTGGCCAACAAGGGCACCATCTTCCTGGATGAGATCGCGGAGATGAGCACACATCTGCAGGCCAAACTGCTGCACGTGCTGCAGGATCACCAATACTCGCGGCTCGGCGGGCGGCACCTGATTGACACCGATGTGCGCGTGCTGGCGGCTACCAACGTAGACGTGCAGGAAGCGATGAAGGATGGAAGATTTCGCGAGGATCTCTACTACCGGTTAAACGTGCTGTCCATCGTGGTGCCCCCGCTGCGCGAGCGCACGGCCGAGATTCCCCTGCTATTCCGCCACTTTCTCGAGAAGTACGCCGAAAAGTTTGGCAAATCGCCCCAGACCCCGTCCAAGCACTTGCTCGAAGCAGCCATCAACTATCCCTGGCCGGGAAACCTTCGAGAACTGGAAAATTTCGTCAAACGCTACATGATCCTGGAGGACGACGAGGGCAGCCTGCGTGAACTGATTGAGATGTCCGCATCGCGGCAGAGGACTTCGCCGAGGCAAGAGCCAGTCGCCGCGCCGCGCGAACAGGGTCTCAAGGCGCTGGTGCGCGGCCTGAAAGACGAGGCCGAGATGGAAGCCATCGCGGCAGCCCTGGAGAAGACCCGCTGGTGCCGCAAGGACGCGGCCAAGATGTTGGGCATCAGCTATAAGGCTCTGCTTTATAAGATGCGGCAATTCAATCTGGGCACCACGCGCACACGGCGGGCCCCAGGAGCTGTGGAAGAGCCCGCGGCGGTTGGGGCTGCGGATCCGGAGTAAGGCGGGTTCCGGAACTATCCGATCGAGTGACCCACCGCCGGCGATTCGCGGCGCCGAAGAGTTGCAAACATTTACCTTTTGCCTTGCTTGATTGGAGCGGTAGGGAACGGGGCAACAGAGGGCAAAACGGGGCGAGAGAGGACGACCATCTTCCCTCTTGCGGCTGTGACGAGAGCGGGGTATCGTTCCGCCCAAGGTGATTGGGGACAACGGGACGGTGGAGAGCAAGGTTCCGTTGCTCAACAGCGAGCGCGCAGGGGCGGCGGAGCAAGCGGCGCTCGCGAATAACTTTATTGTAGGTATAATTTATTACGCAATAATAAGAAACTAGGGCGAGACCGTGCGTGGCGGTCGCGCAAGGGGTGCAGGATGGGTGTAATGACGGAGAGGCGAACGGCTCGTCGATACGACTTATCTTTGCCGATTTTTGTTCGCTTGGCCGAGGAGCAAATCGCCGAAACGCAAAACGGCAAGACCCGCGATATTTCCACGCGGGGCCTATATTTTGTTATCGATCAGGATTTGCGCGCGGGCTCGGAATTGGATATTACTTTGACGCTGCCGGGTGAGATCACCCACGGCTCCGAAGTGCTGGTGCGGGCCACGGGGAAAGTGGTGCGCGTCGAGCGCCGTACGGAAGATGAAACCGAGCGCATGGGAGTCGCGGCAGTGATTGAAAGGTACGATATTGTTCGCGGGGAGTAAACGCGGTCCACTCTGAATCACGGATGGCGATTATCCCACGAGCCATCCTCTTGTCCACAGATTACGGGATGATGAGAGAAAAGCGTTCCCGCAGCCAAGGCACATTTTTTCTCTTCCGCGTCGTGTCAGCAGGCAACACTCACGACACATAGTACTAGAACTATAAGGCCCGCTCCGTTGTAACCTGCTGACTTACAAAATACTTATCAGATTGTCTTCGCCCATCCTAGCGTGTATATCGAAAACCGAGAGTGGTCCGCCGTGTGCAGCCTTAAGCCCACCAGAGGTTTTCGTAACACCACTCGCAATGGCTTCCGCACCACTACCAGCGATTTCCAGAACGAACGGTTTCGACCGCCAGAGCTCAATTCCGCCGGACGAGATCCTGTTCGGACGATCCGCCCCTATGCGCGAAATCCAACAGCGCTTGGCCAAGATCTGCAAGAGCGGTATTCCTGTATTACTTTGTGGTGAAGGCGGGACAGGCAAAGAGACGCTAGGACGGTGGGTCCATGCCAATTCCGGCTACGCTTCCGGATCCTTCGTAAAGGTCAACTGCGCCGCCATACCAGGAACCCTGCTGGAAAGCGAACTATTCGGCTACGAAAGGGGCGCGTTCACGGGCGCGACCCAGTGTAAACCCGGCCGCGTCGAGTCGGCTGACAAAGGCACGCTGTTTCTCGACGAGATTGCCGACTTGACCATCGGTCTGCAGAGCAAAGTCCTTCATTTTTTGCAAGATGGAACCTTCTGTAGGCTCGGCGGACAAAACGATCGAAACGTGGATGCCCGCTTGATTTGCGCCACCAACCGGGACTTGGAAGCGGAGATGGCGCGTGGGAATTTTCGCACCGACCTTTTTTACCGCATTAATGTGGTGCGTTTCCGGGTGCCCAGCCTCCGGGAACGTCGCGAGGACATTCCACTGCTCGCGGAATATTTCCGGGAGTTCCATCAGCGGCAATTTGGCCGCGTTGCTGAGGCTTTCCCAGCAGGAATGCTAGACCACCTGCAAAACCTCGACTGGCATGGGAACCTGCGGGAGCTGTCCAACGGGATCGCGCGCTTTGTCCTGGTCGGAGCGGAACCGGCGGCTGCGGCCAGCAAGCCGGCCAAAACCGCGCCGAACCCATCGCACAGCCTTGAGACGGTGCCCCTAAAGAACCTGGCGAAGAGTGCCATCAAGGAAATGGAACGGAATGTCATTCTCGAGGCCCTGCGGGTGCACCAGTGGAATCGCAGGAAAACGGCTAGGGCGCTCAAAATCAGCTATCGCTCGCTCATTTACAAGATACGAGACGCCGGCTTGGTGTCACGCAAGGCTAATCACAGCAACGAATCGAACCCCCGACCGAACTAACGCTCAAGCTTCAACGCAGATCCTCCGAAGGCACCATAACTTCTCGCAAAAGATCTGGTTCTCATGAAGTGAGGCCGGGGAGGCCAGACCCGCGCCGATAGCCTGGTATGGAAAAACAGTGCGAGGACAGCCTGGAGTGTCCATTCGGACAACCTCGTATGGCGTGTAAACTACTAATAATAATAAGCTTAAAAGAATTAGAGAAACTGAACAATAATGCCGGCCGGAACAAATTGGTCCCCCGGACAGGCCCAGCGCCTGTCCCGAATATGGACCGCCCACCAGTAGATTAGTTTTAGTACGCTCAGTACTATCTCCCTTGCAACCGCTAGGGGGAAGACGCAATGAGCATCGAATTCACCGGCCGCACCGCAAAGACGACCATCGGCCCAATCGCCAAGACAGCAAGGCTCCCATGGGCCCTCTTGGCCGTACTTCTGGCCGCATCGTCCGTGGGTCTCGGCGCGGGTTGCGCCGGCAACATCAATGGACAAGCGGTCGCCCCAAAACAACTTTCCCTGCAGTTCGCACCGTCCAGCCTGAACTTCGGGAACGTCGTGGCGGGCAAAAAAACCTCGCAAAACGCCAGCGCGACCAACACCGGCACCGGCACCGTGGTGATTTCTTCGATTGTGGCCAGCAACAATCAATTTGCGATTTCCGGATTGACCTTTCCGCTGACCCTAGCTGCTGGCCAAACGGCAAACTTTGTAGTGTGGTTCAACGGTGCAACGCCCGGCAAGACTGCGGCGACTCTGAGCTTCCAGCCGGCCGCAACCGATACAAAATCGGCGCAGATTAGTGTCTCTGCCAATGCGGCAGCGCCCCAACCGCAGCTGGTCGTCAGCCCCGCAGCGTTGGACGCTGGTAGCGCCACGGTGGGCAGCAAGACTTCTTCAACCATTACTCTGTCGAACACCGGAGCGGCGGACTTGACGATTTCGCTCATCAGCATGAGCGGTGCGCCCTTCAGCATCTCTGGCGTCGCCACACCGATGGTCATCAGCGCGGGCCAATCTGCGGCCATGACCGTAATTTACGCTCCCACGGCGGCCGCGAGCGACAGCGGCAAGATCACTATTAATAGTAACGACCCGGCGTCTCCTACGGCGATAAGCCTTAGCGGAACCGGCACCAGCGTGCCTGTCGGTCATTTGACGCTGAATCCTTCGACCCTAAATTTCGGCAATGTAAACGTGGGCAGCAACACCCCCCTTACCTCGACGGTAACGAATAGCGGACAAGGTCCAGTTCACATTACCTCGGTATTCGCTTCCGGCACCGGCTTTAGCGCCATCAGCTTCGCCACACCGACGACCCTGGCGGCCGGACAATCCGCGCAGATCCAAGTGAACTTTGCCCCCACGGCATCCGGTTTGGTGGGCGGCACGGTGGCCATCACCAGCGATGCCCCGGGCGCTGCGCCAGGGCTCAGCCTCTCCGGCACAGGCGTGCAGCCGGGAATCAGTATTTCGCCGGCGAGCATTAATTTCGGCAACCTGATCGACGGCCAGAGCAAATCGCAAGCCGTAACCGTCACGAATACCGGCACGGCCAACCTGACCATCTCGCAGCTAAGCTCCACGGGTGCAGGCGTTTCCGTAAGCGGCGTTACCACGCCACTGACGATTGCCGCCGGCCAAAGCAGCACCTTCAACGTGCAATTTGCTCCACAAACGGCAGGCAGCACTAGCGGCACGATCAGCTTGGCAAGCAATGCGCCAAATTCCCCGGCGACTGTGGCGGTCAGCGGTGCGGGCGTCGCAGCGACG